>JAFEES010000385.1 GCA_018240995.1 Pseudomonadota bacterium
CAGCGACTGCTGCGGCGTGGCGATCAGGTGCACCTCGTGGCCGGCAAAGCAGGCGTCACCGGGCTTGGGTGTTTCCAGCCGGCCCGCCTGCAGCGCCGCGCGCACGGCGTCGGGCACCGCTATCTGGTAGCGCTGCAGGATCGCCAGCGCATCGGCGCAGGTGCTGGCATCGGGCACCGTGGGGCCGCTGGCGATGATGGACGGATCGTCGCCCGGCACGTCGCTGATGGTGAGCGTCACCACACGCGCCGGAGCGCAGGCCGCTGCCAGGCGCCCGCCCTTGATGCGCGACAAATGCTTGCGCACGCAGTTCATCTCACCGATCGCGGCGCCGCTTTCCAGCAGGGCCTTGTTGATGCGCTGCTTTTCCGCCAGATCCAGCCCCTCGGCCGGCAGGGTCAAGAGGGCCGATCCGCCGCCAGAGATCAGGCACAGCACCAGGTCATCCGCTGTCAGGCCCTGCGTCAGCGCCAGGATGCGCTGCGCCGCCTGCAGGCCGGCGGCATCGGGCACGGGGTGGGCCGCCTCGACCAACTCGATGCGCTGCGCCAGCCCCTCGGGACGCGGCGGAATATGGTGGTAGCGCGTGACCACCAGGCCCGACAGCGGCGCGTCCTGCGGCCATAGCGCTTCCAGCGCCTGGGCCATGGAGCCGCCAGCCTTGCCCGCGCCCAGCACCAGGGTGCGGCCCTTGGGCACAGGCGGAAGGTGCTGCGCCATGCTGTGCAGCGGCTGGGCGCGCTGCACCGCCACGCGGTACAGGTCGAGCAGAAAAGCCTGGGGGTTTGCAATCGGCGGTGTCACGGTCATGGTGTGCTGTCTCCTGCCGGGCATTATGAAATGTGCGCCCGTCGCGCCACTCCTGCAAACTGGTCAAAACTGCTTCACCCTCAATCCAGCGATACCCTGGCATCCTTGACCAGTTTGGCGAAGCGCGCCGTGTCCTCGTGGATCTGTCGCGCCATCTGCTCGGGCGTGTTGCCTATCGGGTCGGCGCCGATGTCGTCCATTTTCTTGCGGAACTCGGGGGAGCGAATGATTTTGACCATGTCCGCATTCAGCCGCATCACCACCTCCCTGGGCGTGCCCGCCGGCGCGAGGATGCCGAACCAGGTGCCCATGTCGAAGCCCTTGAGGCCAGCCTCGTCAAGCGTGGGCACCTCGGGCAGGGCCACCGAGCGCTTGGCCGTGGTGACGGCCAGCGCACGCAGCTTGCCGGCCTTGATGTGCGGCAGCACCGGGGTGACGGTGTCGAACGACATGCTGATCTGCCCGCCCAGCAGGTCGGTGGTCAGCGGCCCGCTGCCCTTGTAGGGCACATGCAGCAGCTGCACTCCGGCCATGGCCTCGAACTGCGCGCCGATCAGGTGCTGGCCGGTACCCGTGCCGTTGGAACCATAGGTGAGCCTGCCAGGTTCGGCCCTGGCCAGCGTCAACAGCTCCGGCACCGTCTTGGCCGGCAGCTGCGGATTCACCACCAGCACATTGGGCACCAGAGCCACGGTGGTGATGGGCGCCAGATCCTTCTCGAAGTCGTAGCCCAGCTTGCGATACACGCTAGTGGCGATGGTGTGGTGCACCGCACCCATGAGCAGCGTGTAGCCGTCCGCCTTGGCCTTGGCCACGTAGTCCGCGCCCAGCGTGGCACCGGCGCCAGGTTTGTTTTCCACGATCACGGGCTGGCCCAGGGTCTTGGACAGCTCCTGCCCCAGGGCGCGCGCCAGCACGTCGGTGGTGCCGCCCGCGGGAAAGGGCACGACGATGCTCACCGGCCGGCTTGGCCAGGCCTGTGCCCAGGCCGATGGAAGGGCCAGCCCCGCTGCGGCGGCGGCCAGGGTGCCCAGCAGGGCGCGCTTGCTCCAAGGGGTCATGATGCGGTGTCTCCTACGCTGGTTATTCGATTCGCGGTCAGGCCGGCACGGCGCTGGTCTGCACCAGGCTGGCGCAAACCGCGTCCGTTACCTGCTGCGTCGTGGCCTTGCCACCCAGGTCGCCCGTGTGCAGCAACGGGTTGGCGGTCACCTGTTCCACGGCACGCATCAGGCGCTGGGCGGTGCCATGCTCTCCCAGATGTTCCAGCAGCATCACGCAGCTCCAGAACGTGCCCACGGGGTTGGCCAGGCCCTTGCCCATGATGTCGAAGGCCGAGCCGTGGATGGGCTCAAACATGCTGGGATAGCGGCGCTCGGGGTCGATGTTGCCGGTGGGCGCTATTCCTAAGCTGCCGGCCAGGGCGGCGGCCAGGTCGCTCAGGATGTCGGCGTGCAGATTGGTGGCGACTATGGTGTCCAGCGTCGCCGGGCGGTTCACCATGCGCGCGGTGGCGGCGTCCACCAGTTCCTTGTCCCAGCGCACATCGGGAAATTCCTGGGCGATCTGCGCGGCGATCTCGTCCCACATCACCATGGCATGGCGCTGGGCATTGCTCTTGGTGATGACGGTGAGCAGCTTGCGCGGGCGGGACTGCGCCAGCCTGAAGGCGAAGCGCATGATGCGCTCCACG
>JAFEES010000386.1 GCA_018240995.1 Pseudomonadota bacterium
CCTCCCCCAGAGGGGGAGGGAGTAACCGGCGCTATCTGAGATTCGTTCGCTAATCATGCAAATTTGATTAACCCGTAGGTCGGGTTAGGCCGCAGGGCGTAACCCGACCCACGGGTGCCGGCTTCAGGCCAGATCCAGTGCGCCGGGCGCAAACCATCGCTCCACGCCCTCGGCCATGCGCTCGAACACCGCATCCAGCGTCGGCGCGTCGGCGCCAAACAGCGCGCGCAGCACGGCCGCGTCCTCGAACAGGCCGTGCAGGTACAGGCCGAGCACATTGCCGGCCGGGTTCTGCCAGGCCAGGCCGGTGATGAGTTCGCGCGCCACGTCGCCCTTGGCGGCCATGGCCGGGTGCTGGGCGGTCTGGCCGTGGTGGATTTCGTAGCCAGCAAGCTCCACACCCGCCAGCGCTGCCCAGGCGCCCTGCACGGCGCCGAAGTGCGCCCGTGTGTGGCGCACGGTCTTGGTCGGCTCAAAGCTGGTCACCAGCGGCAGCAGGCCCAGGCCGGGGCCGTTGCCGTCCACGCCCACGGTGTCTATCAGCGCCTCGCCCAGCATCTGCAGGCCGCCGCAGATGCCCAGCACGCGGCCGCCGCGCGCGGCATGCTGGGCAATCGCCGCGTCCAACCCCTGCGCGCGCAGCCAGGCCAGGTCGGCGACCGTGGCCTTGCTGCCGGGCAGGAGGATCCAGTCGGCGCCATCCACGTCGGCCGGGCCGCGCGCCCAGGTCAGGCGCACGCCGGGCACGTTTTTCAGCGGCTGGAGCTCATCGAGGTTGCTGATGCGCGGGTAGGCCACGACGGCGATGCGCGTGTGCACGGCGCCGGCACTGCTGGCGCGGTCGTCGAATACGCCGTCCTCCTCGGGCAGGCCGTGGTTCCACTGCATGGGGATGGTGGCGACCACCGGCACGCCGGTCTTGTCCTGCAGCAGCTGCGGCGCGGGCGCCAGCAGCGCCGCGTCGCCACGGAACTTGTTGAGCACAAAGCCCTGGATCAGCGCGCGCTCGCCCTCCGGCAGCAGCGCCCAGGTGCCGTACAGGTGGGCGAAGGCGCCGCCACGGTCTATGTCGGTCACCAGCAGGCAGCGTGCGCCGCAATGTCGCGCCACGCGCATGTTGACCACGTCGCTGTCATGCAGGTTGATCTCGGCCGGCGAGCCCGCGCCCTCGATCACCACCACATCATTCTCGGCGCGCAGCGCATCCAGCGCCGCGGCGATCTGCGGCCATACCAGTTGGCTGCGCCCACGCCAGGGCATGGCGGACAGCGCATCGCTCACCTGGCCCAGCAGCACTACCTGGCTTTTCGTGTCGGCCTCGGGCTTGAGCAGCAGCGGGTTCATGCGCACGTCCGGCGCGGCGCGTGCGGCCAGGGCCTGGAAGTACTGCGCGCTGCCGATCTCGCCCTGCCCCCCGGAAGGCGTAGCGACGACGCGCGCGTTGTTGCTCATGTTCTGCGCCTTGAAGGGCGCCACCTTCAGGCCCTGGTTGGCGTAGTAGCGGCACAGCGCCGTGGCCAGCCAGCTCTTGCCGGCACCGCTGCTGGTGCCCAGCACCATGATGGCCCGCGCCGGGCCGGGCAATGTCTTGTTTGTCATGCCGTGCATTGTCGCCATGCCACGGCCAGCGCCCGCTGTGCGGCCGGCGCCAGCACGCCCAGGCGCACATGGCCGGCCAGGCCGAACGAGGCGCAGTCGCGCAGCTTGATGCCCCGCGCGCGCAGGGCCTGCAATGCGGCGCCCAGGTCACGCACCGGCGGGCGGGCCGTGAAAAAGTTGGCCAGGCTGCCCGGCTGCACAACCCAGCCCAGGTCGGCGCACAGCCGCAGCTGCGCGGCCTTCCAGTCGGCCAGCAGCGGCAGCGACTGCGCCAGCCAGGCCTGCGTGTCCGGCTGCACCCAGGCGGCGAGCAGCGCCACGCCATCCGCCCCCAGGGGCCAGGACGGGGCCAGCGCCTGCACGGCCGCCACGCTGCCATCCACCACGGCCGCGGGCGGCGCAATGGCGTAGGCCGCGCGCACGCCCGTCAGGCCCAGGGCCTTGTTGGGCGACCACAGTTGCCACGCGCCTTCGGGCGGCGCCGTGGCCCGGCCATCGAGCCGCAGCGGGGCATAGGCGCAGTCCAGCACGCGCAGCGCGCCATTGCCCGGCGCTTGCACCCATGTGGCCAGCGCCGCATCGGCCCCGCCCAGCGGGCTGGCGGGCTCGCAGGCCCAATGCAAAGCCGGCGCCGGCAGCGTCTGCGAAAGCGCCAAACCCCAGCTGCCGGCCGCACGCGCATAGTCGCCATAGCCATGCACCGGCAATCGCGCATGGCGCAGTCCGCTGCGCGCCGCGTGGGCGCTGATGCGGTGAATGAACTCGCTGGCGCTGGCGGCGATCACGATGCGCCCGGCCGCCACGCCATGAAAGGCCGCCAGCAGCGCACGCAGCGCGGTATAGGTCGGGTCGGGGTAGTGGCGCCGGTCTGCCTGCCGCAACGCCGCCAGCGCCT
>JAFEES010000387.1 GCA_018240995.1 Pseudomonadota bacterium
TGCGACCGACTTTGTGGACACTAAGTGTATGCACTTTTTGTGACCAGCTCCATAAATCCACACCCGGGATTACCCGGATCTGATTGTTTCAATGCGTGTCCAACTGCTGCAGCAACTGCGCCGCCACCGCCACGGCGATCACCTCGGGTTGCTTGCCAGTGATGCCGCTCACACCTATGGGGCAGGTCACATGGGCCAGCTCCGCGTCGGAAAAACCGCGCGCCTGCAACCGGTGCGAGAAGGTGGCCCACTTGGTGCGGCTGCCTATCAGGCCGATGAAGGGCAGGTCGCCATGCTGACGCTGGCGCGCCAGGCAGGCGGCCACGATGTCCAGATCCTCGGCATGGCTGAAGCTCATGATGAGCACCATGGACTGCGGCGCCAGCCCCGGCACCGCCGCCTGCACCGGGTCGGAGTGTTCGCACAGCGTGTCCGCATCCACCTGCTGCGGGAATACCTCGTCGCGGCTGTCTATCCAGTGCAGGGCAAATGGCAGCGGCGCCAGCGCGCGCGCCAGCGCGTGGCCGACATGGCCGCCGCCAAACAGGGCCACCGGCTGCAGCCGTGGCGCCAGGCGCTGGCGCAGGGCCGGCGCATCGGCCGCGCCCACGCACTCGAAGCGCAGCTGCACCACGCCACCGCAGCATTGCCCCAGGCTGGGGCCCAGGGCCTGGCGCAGCAGGGGCGGGCGCGCCGGCCGGCCTGCCAAGTGATCAGCCAGGCGCGCGCGCGCCTCGTGCATGGCCTGCAGCTCCAGGTGGCCGCCGCCGATGGTCCCCAGCGGCGGCTGCGACCCCTCGAACAGCGCCATCCAGGCACCGTTCTCGCGCGGCACCGAGCCTTGGGTAGACTCCACCGTCACCAGGCACGCTGGCGCGCTCCTGATGCGCTCCAGCAAACAATTCAAAGGCCTCACCCGTGCTCTCCTTCGCCAATCACGCCACACTGCACGCCGCAGCATAGCCCGACCGACCATGCATCCTGAACCATCCAACGCACGCCAACAGGCCAAACGAGCCTGGTGGCAACCCGCCGGCCTGATGGCGGCGGTGGCGGCGATCGTGGCCGCGTGCAAGTCCGGCCCCCAGCCGCCCACGCCTCAGGACGCGCAGCCGCCGCAGGCCGGCGGCACCGCAGCAGGCGCGGCCGGCACCCCGCGCAGCTCGGCCGCGGCCACGCCACGCGCCTATCGCCAGGATGCGGCCAGCCATATCTATGGCCTGAACGCGCAGCGCATCTACAAGGGCAAGCTGCCGCCCATGCTTTACGCGATAGGCGTGCTGGAAGTGGACATAGACCGCAGCGGCCGCGTGGCGCGCCTGCACTGGATGCGCGCGCCGCGCCACGCGCCGGAAGTAGTGGCCGAGATCGAGCGCACGGTGCGCGCCGCGGCGCCCTTCCCCGTGCCCACGCGCATGCCGCGCGTCACCTATACCGACACCTGGCTGTGGGACGAGTCGGGACGGTTCCAGCTGGATACGCTGACCGAAGGCCAGCTGTGAATCACGAGCCGCGGTAGGTGGAGTAGCTCCACGGGCTAACCAGCAGCGGCACATGGTAGTGCTGGTCGGTATGGGCCACGCCGAAGTCCAGGCTGACCTGGTTCAAGAAGTTGGGCTCAGGCAGCTGCACACCGCGCGCCTTGAAGTAGCCCGCCACATCGAAGGTCAGGCGATAGGTGCCGGTCTTCAGGCTGTGGTTGTCGAACAGCGGCGCGTCGGTGCGGCCATCGTGGTTGAGCACCAGGCTCTTGAGCAAGGTGGCCTGGTCGCCCTGGGTGGAATACAGCGCAACGGCCATGCCCGCAGCGGGGCAGCCATGCATGGTGTCTAGAACGTGGGTGCTGAGGCCCATGGTGTGTCTCCTGAAACGTGAAGCGCGCAAATCGTGGCGCAGGCAAAGTGTATACATTTTTTGTACGCGGTTGCCAGGTTTTGATCGGGCGTTTACCCTGCTGCCCTTCACATCCAAGGAGACATCGATGCAGCTTCGCCCCACCCTACTGGCCGCCAGCCTGGCGCTGGCCCTTGCCGGCCTGGCCGGCTGCGGCAGCGCGCCGCAGCAGCCGCCGGCAGCCGCCACGGCCCAGCCCGGCGCGGCGCAGGCCGCCGCCGCGGCCTATGACTTCGACATGGACATCTTCCACCCGGTGGTGGCCAGCAACGGCATGGTGGCCAGCGAGCAGGAGCTGGCCTCGCGCATCGGGCTGGACATCTTGAAGAGCGGCGGCAACGCCGTGGATGCCGCGGTCGCCATGGGCTTTGCGCTGGCCGTGGCCCTGCCCAATGCGGGCAACATCGGCGGCGGCGGCTTCATGATGGTGCACGACGCCAAGACCGGGCGCGACGTGGCGCTGGACTTCCGCGAGGTGGCGCCTTCGAAGGCCACGCGCGACATGTACCTGGACGCCCAGGGCAAGGTGATAGACGGCAAGTCGCTTTACACCCACTACGCCGTGGGCGTGCCGGGCACGGTGGCCGGCATGGAG
>JAFEES010000388.1 GCA_018240995.1 Pseudomonadota bacterium
TGTGCATCGCGGTCAACGATGCAGACGATGGCGTGTTCATGGATGGCGAGGCGCTCCGCGATGGCGCGACCGATACCGCTGGCCGCGCCTGTGACAAGCGCGACCCGGGGAGTGTGTTGTGGTTGATTCATGATTGGATGGAATGCAAGGCAATAGGTATCAGGCGAGCTGGCCCGGTTCGTCCGGCAGCCACTCTTCCAGCGTCACTTCGAAGGTCATGCAGATGGGGTTCAGCCCGGCGACGAACGGTCCGCCATAGACTTGGCCGGCCGGGTCAGCCACCACGCCCGACAGCGTGGAGCGGATGGAGCCGTCGGCCAGGGTACGGACCTCGCCAGCCAGACTGACGATCTCGACCGCCGGCCCTTTGATCTGGAGATACGAGCCGTCGTTCTTGAGCAGGCAGCCGTCAATAAGGCTGCCCAGGGCGCCGCGCACGAAGGCGTTCCTGAAGCCTTCGGCAAGACAGAGCTTCTCGACGCCGTGCAGCAGGTCTTCGTTGGGGGCGATGCGCGCGT
This sequence comes from Pseudomonadota bacterium, assembly GCA_018240995.1. Taxonomy (GTDB): domain Bacteria; phylum Pseudomonadota; class Gammaproteobacteria; order Burkholderiales; family Burkholderiaceae_C; genus Alicycliphilus. Next base: position 519 of record JAFEES010000388.1, read on the forward strand.
AGGCCACGCGGCCCATGGCCCCGCTCTCTACAGTGGCGGATGGGTTCACGATGTTTCTCCGGAGGTGGAATCCAGGGGCTGGATCAGGGGGATGTTGGTTTCGGGGTCGTAGGCGACCCGCAGCTCGAAACCGTCGAGCGAGGTCACGAGCACCGACAGCGGTTCGGCGGCAATCGCGGCCTGGGTGATGATGTGCCCGCCCTTGACCTCGCCGCTTTCGGTGCGGATGGCCGCATGGCAGTGCACGATGGGATGGCCGTCCTGGTTCTTCCCGATCGTGGCGTTGCCGAACACCATGTAGGTGCGGCCGGTATCGACCGGGCTGGTGTACCGGATGATGGCCTGGCCCAGTGGGTCGGGTGGCGCCATGCAGAACTGCAGGCGCTCGAACAGTCCCCCGAGGATGGTGGTGGAGGCGCTGTGGATGCCGCGTTCGGCCAGTGGCTGCACCAGTGCGTCGAACAGGCTCGCGCCGGGCTGGATCTGCAGCCGGAAATGCTGGGCCGACGCGGAATGACGACTCTGGATGCGCACCGGGTTGAACGGCCCGGGATGCACCAGGGTGCGCGCGCGGGGGTAGGTGGATGGATTGGCGTGCATGGCGCGTCTCCTCAACCCTGGGCCAGCGCGGCCATGGCCCCGCTTTCTTCCAGCAGCCGGCGCACGTCCTTCTTCGTCACCTTGCCATAGCCGGACTTGGGCAGACCTTCCCAGAAGAACACGCGGCGCGGCCAGCGGTATTTGGCGCACCGGCCCTCGAGGTGTGCCAGCACGCCGGCTTCGTCCACAACGGGATGCTCCGCGCGGCGCACGATCACGGCCACGCCGATCTCGCCCCACTTCTCGTCGGGCATGCCCAGCACCGCGACTTCGGCGATGCCAGGGTGGGTGAGCAGCACCTCTTCCACCTCGCGCGGGTACACGTTCGATCCGCCGGAGATGTACATGTCGGATTCGCGGCCCGTGATGTAGAGCAGCCCGCGCGCGTCCATGCGACCCAGGTCGCCCGTGTGGAACCAGCCGCCGCGCAGCGCTTTGGCCGTGGCTTCGGGGTTGTCGTGATACTCGGCCAGCACGGCGGGGCCGCGGCAGCAGATCTCGCCGATCTCTCCGACGGGCATGGGGCTCAGATCCTCACCGAGCACGGCCACTTCCATGCCCGTGCGCGGGAAGCCGCAGGTGCCCACCGGCGCCAGTGCATCGTCGTCGTCCACCGAGTGCATGTGCGGCGGCAGCACCGTGATGCAGCCCGTGACCTCGCCCAGGCCGAAGTACTGCACCAGCACCTTGCCCAGCTTCTGCAACGCCAGCTTCTGGTCGGCCCGGTACATCGGCGCGCCTGCGTAGATCATGTAGCGCAGCGAGCTGTGGTCGTAGCGGTCCACCGAGGGGTGCTCCACCAGCATCTTGACGATGGTCGGCACGGTGAACAGATTGCTGACCCGGTGCTGCTCCACCAGTTGCCAGAACGCTTCCGGCTTGAGCCCTTCCTCTTGCGGCAGCACGGTGGCGGCGCCCCGCGCCACGTTCAGCAGCGCATGGATGCCCGCGCCATGCGACAGCGGCGCCACGGCGATGGAGCGGTCGCGCTCGGTCGTTCCGGGGATCAGGTCGGCCAGGTGATTGGTGACGACGAAGTTCATCTGGCCGTGCGTCAGCACCGCCGCCTTGGGCTTGCCGGTGGTGCCGGAGGTGTAGAAGAACCAGAGCGGATCGTCGGCGCCGACCTGCGCCGGCTGCGGCTGCTCGCCGAGGTGGGCCTGTACCAGCGCCTCGTAGGCCGCTTCGCCATCGCGCGCCTGGTCGATGCACACCACGTGCTGGAGCGCGGGCGATGCGGCGCGCACCGCGTCGACGTGCTCGGCGAAATCGCGCTCGTAGACCATGGCCTTGGCGCCGCTGGACGCGCCCAGGTAGGCGATCTCCGGCGGCGTCAGCCGGAAATTGGTGGGCACCCAC
>JAFEES010000389.1 GCA_018240995.1 Pseudomonadota bacterium
GCTGCCCGAGCTGGTGGCCAAGTCCAAGGCCATGAAGGTCGGCCCCGGCACCGACCGCAGCGCCGACCTGGGGCCCCTGGTCAACCCGCGCGCCAAGGAGCGCGTGCTGGGCCTGATCGATTCCGGCGTGGCCCAGGGAGCCAAGCTGCTGCTGGACGGGCGCGGCCTCACCGTGAAGGGCTACGAGAAGGGCAACTTCGTCGGCCCCACGGTGTTTGCCGACGTCACCGAGACCATGGACATCTACAGCCAGGAGATCTTCGGCCCCGTGCTCAACGTGGTCTGCGTGGATACGCTGGAAGACGCCATCGCCTTCATCAACCGCAACCCCAACGGCAACGGCACCTCCATCTTCACCAGCAGCGGCTGGGCGGCGCGCAAGTACCAGCACGACATCAACGTGGGCCAGGTGGGCATCAACGTGCCTATTCCCGTGCCGGTGGCCTACTTCAGCTTCACCGGCTCACGCGCCTCCAAGCGCGGCGACCTGGGGCCCAACGGCAAGCAGGCGGTGCTGTTCTGGACGCAGACCAAGACCGTCACCGCGCGCTGGTATGAAGACCATGGCAGCAGCAGCGATGGGGTGAACACCACCATCACCATGAAGTAAAGCGCTGCCAGATTGCCGGCTCGTTTTTCCGCGCATCGTCATTCCCGCGCAGGCGGGAATCCATGGCCCCGCGCAAAGGCTGGATGCCCGCCTGCGCGGGCATGACGGTGCGTTCCGAACGCGTGTACCTCATCGGGTAGAGCTTGCGGCGCCGCGCCGCAAGAAAAGCGCCGAAAGCTATATTTTCAATAGCTTTCGGCGCTTTTTGCATAAGGCCCGCAGGCCTGTCATTCTTGCATCAACGCGGCAGGTCGCTGGCCCCCATCAGGAACTCGTCCACCGCGCGCGCCGCCTGGCGGCCCTCGCGGATGGCCCACACCACCAGGCTCTGGCCCCGGCGCATGTCGCCAGCGGCAAACACCTTCGGAACACTCGTGGCGTAGCCGCCCATGAAGTCGGTGCTGGCGCGGGCGTTGCCGCGTGCGTCCTTCTCGACCCCGAAGGCTTCCAGCACGGCAGCCACGGGGCTTACGAAGCCCATGGCCAGCAGCACCAGGTCGGCCTTGTGCTCCTTCTCCGTGCCGGGCACCTCGGTGAACTGGCCGTTCTTGAATTCCACCTGCACGGTCTTCAGACCCGTGAGCTTGCCCTTGTGCCCTATGAATTCCTTGGTGGCGATGGCGAATTCGCGCTGGCAGCCCTCGTCGTGGCTGGAGCTGGTGCGCAGCTTGATCGGCCAGTAGGGCCAGACCAGGGGCTTGTTCTCGGTCTCGGGTGGCATGGGCATGACCTCGAACTGCGTCACGCTGGCTGCGCCATGGCGGTTGCTGGTGCCCACGCAGTCGCTGCCGGTGTCGCCGCCGCCGATGACGATGACATGCTTGCCATCGGCGCGCAGCTGGCCCTTCACCTTGTCGCCGGCGTTGACCTTGTTTTGCTGGGGCAAAAATTCCATCGCGAAGTGGATGCCCGCCAGGTCGCGGCCGGGCACGGGCAGGTCGCGCGACGCCTCGGCGCCGCCGGTCAGCAGCACGGCGTCGAAATCCTTGTGCAATTGCTCGGGGGTGACGGTTTCCCGGGCCCAGTTGGTGACCTTGGAACCCGAGCCCAGGCCGTCCTTTTCGCTGCCGACGAAGACACCGGTGCGAAACTCCACGCCCTCGGCCTCCAGTTGCTTGACGCGCTGGTCGATATGGCCCTTGTCGAGCTTGAAGTCGGGGATGCCGTAGCGCAGCAGGCCGCCGACGCGGTCGTTCTTCTCGAACAGTGTCACGGCGTGGCCCACGCGCGCCAACTGCTGTGCCGCCGCCAGGCCGGCCGGGCCGCTGCCGACGATGGCGACCTTCTTGCCGCTCTTGTGCTTGGCCAGCTGCGGGCGCACCCAGCCCTCGGCCCAAGCGCGGTCGACGATGGCGTGCTCTATGCTCTTGATGCCCACGGCCTGGCTGTTGAAGTTCAGCGTGCAGGCCGCCTCGCAGGGCGCGGGGCAGATGCGGCCGGTGAACTCGGGGAAGTTGTTGGTGCTGTGCAGCACGGCGGACGCGCTCTTCCAGTCGCCCCGGTACACCAGGTCGTTGAAGTCCGGGATGATGTTGTTCACCGGGCAGCCGTTGTTGCAAAACGGTATGCCGCAGTCCATGCAGCGCGCGGCCTGGGTCTGCGACTGCGCTGGTGTGAGGCCGATGACGAATTCCTTGTAGTTCTTCAGGCGCTCGGCGGGCGGGGGGTAGCCCTCTTCGATGCGCTCGTATTCCATGAAACCGGTGGTCTTGCCCATGGTGCTGATCCTTGGCTATCTGTGTTCGTGGGAGTCTGGCTTTTGCTCCTTCCCCCGCTGGGGGAAGGCTGGGATGGGGGCTTGCGCACGCACGACGATTTACGCCGCTGGCCCCCACCCCTACCCGCCCCCAAAGG
>JAFEES010000038.1 GCA_018240995.1 Pseudomonadota bacterium
TCCAGACCTATAGCCCGCTGATCGCCGGCATCGAGGTCAAGCGCCGTGGCGACGTGCGCCGCGCCAAGCTGTACTACCTGCGCCAGCGCAGCGGCAAGTCGGCACGCATCAAGGAAAAGCTGCCGTCCCGCGTCAAGGTGGCTGCAACCGCCGCGTAATTCGCGCCGCTTCGGCTCCACGCTGCAAAACCGCTACAGTGCGCAGGCCTGTAGCGGTTTTTTCATTCCCGGTGTTGCTTTCGTGAGTTCATTTCGCCCCCCTGGTTCGGCCGATGCCCCGACGGTGATCGCCTCGCTGTCCTCGCTGCCCGACTTCGATCCACGCGCCGTGCCGCTCTTGGGGGTGGACGACCATCTGCCGGCAGTGCCGGCGGCGGCGCAGACGGCCGAGGCGCTGCGCCGGCGCTTTGCCGCGCCGCCGCCGTGGACGCCCGAGATCGTGCGCGAGAAGAAGTTCGTGCAGCGCGCGCCGGCCCAGGCCGCGGTGCTGGTGCCCATAGTGCAGCGCGAGCGGCCCACGGTGCTGCTCACCGAGCGCACGGCGCACCTGTCCACGCACAAGGGCCAGGTGGCCTTCCCCGGCGGGCGCAGCGACCCCGAGGATCTGGACGCCGCCGCCACCGCCCTGCGCGAGACGCGCGAGGAGGTGGGGCTGGAGTCGGGCAGCGTCGAGGTGCTGGGCCAGCTGCCGATCTACGTCACCGGCAGCGCCTTCATCGTCACGCCGGTGGTGGCCCTGGTGCGGCCGGGCTTTGTGCTGGCGCCCAACCCCGACGAGGTGGCCGACGTGTTCGAGGTGCCGCTCGATTTCCTGCTCAACCCCGCGCACCATGAACGCCATGTGTTCGAGTGGCAGGGCCTGCGGCGCGAGTGGTTCGCCATGCCCTACCAGGACGGTGCGCGCCAGCGCTACATCTGGGGCGCCACGGCGGCCATGCTGCGCAATTTCTACCGCTTCATGCTGGCGTGACAGGGCGCCATGCGGCGCGCCGAGCGGCGCCGCTATGATTGCCCCATGAGTTTCTTCGCCATCCTGTTCGCCTTGCTGATCGAGCAGGCGCGGCCGCTGGCCCGCAGCAACCCCATCCACGCCGGCCTGCGCGCCTGGGCCCTTTCGGTATGCCGTGGCTTCGACGCCGGGCAGTCGCAGCATGGCTGGGTGGCCTGGGGCCTGGCGGTGCTGGTGCCGTCGGCGTTCGTGCTGGCCGTGCACTGGGCGCTGCTGCATTGGCTGGGCTGGCCGCTGGCGTTGTTGTGGAGCGTGGCCGTGCTCTACATCACGCTGGGCTTTCGCCAGTTCAGCCACCATTTCACGGCGATACGCGATGCGCTGGAGGACGGCGATGCCGCCGAGGCGCGCGCGCGCCTGGCGCAGTGGAAGCAGGTGGACGCCAGCGAGCTGCCGCGCAGCGAGATCGTGCGCCATGTCATCGAGTATTCGGTGCTTGCCGCGCACCGCCATGTGTTCGGTGTGCTGGCCTGGTATTCGGTGCTGGCGGCGCTGGGCCTGGGGCCCACGGGGGCGGTGCTGTACCGCTTGGCGGAATTTGTCTCGCGCTATTGGGGACGCGGCTCACGCGTGGTCACCGCGCATCCGCCCAGCGAGTCGCTGCAGCGCGCCTCGGAGCGCGCCTGGATGGCGATCGACTGGCTACCCGCGCGCTTGACGGCCATGAGCTTTGCCGTGGTCGGCAGCTTCGAGGAGGCCATAGACGGCTGGCGCTTTCACGCCCAGCGTTTTCCCAATGACAACGATGGCGTGGTGCTGGCCGCCACGGCCGGCGCCATCAACGTGCGCTTAGGGGGAGAGGCCTTGCGCACCCGTGCCGACGCCGAGCAGGCCCCGGCTTTCGAGGCCGGCGCCGACATTGGTGACAGCGACAGCACGCCAGGGCGTGAGCCCGAGGTGGGACACCTGCGCAGCGTGGTCGGCCTGGTGTGGCGCTCGGTGGTGGTGTGGATGCTGCTGCTGGCCCTGCTGTCGCTGGCGCGCCTGCTCGGATAGCGCCCAACGCCCAACGCCCAACGCTCAATAGGCTTTCTGGCTCAGCTCGGCGAACAGCTCGCCATAGATGCGGTAGCGCTGCGGGCTGATGGCACGCGCGTCCTGGCCCTCGCGTACCTGGGCCATCACGGCGCAGCCGGGTTCGTGCAGGTGGGTGCAGTTGTAGAAGCGGCACTCGCCGGCATGCACGGCAATATCGGGCATGCAGCGCGCCAGGTCGCCGGGCGTCAGGTGGCGCAGGCCAAATTCCTGAAAGCCAGGCGAGTCGATCAGCGCCGTGCTGCGCGCTTCGTCCACCCAGTACAGCGTGGTGGTGGTGGTGGTGTGACGGCCGGAGTTCAGCGCCTGCGAGATCTCGCCCGTTTGCGCCCTGGCTTGCGGCACCAGCAGGTTCACCAGCGTGCTCTTGCCCGCGCCCGAGGGGCCCAGCACCAGCGTGGTCTTGCCCGCCAGCAGGGCCAGCAGCGCGTCGCGATCCACGCTGCCGGAATGGTTCAGCGACAGCGGCAGCACGCGGTAGTGGTGGCGCGTGTCCTCGTCCCCGCCCATGTGGCGGTAGGGCCAAAGGCGCAGCCAGGCCTGGGCAAAGGGCTCCACCAGATCGCTCTTGTTGAGCGCGATCAGCGGCGTGATCTGCTCCGCCTCGGCCGCGACCAGCGCGCGCACCAGCTGGCTCTCGGAGAACACCGGCTCGGCCGCGATCAGGATCAGCACCTGATCCAGGTTGGCGGCGAAGGACTTGGTGCGTACCTCGTCCTGGCGATAAAACAGGTTGCGCCGCTCCAGCACCTTTTCTATCGTGCCCTCGTCGCCGTGGCCGCGGCCTTGGCCTGGCGCGGCCGCCTGCCACAGCACGCGGTCGCCAACCACGGCCTGGCTCTTCTTGCCGCGCGGGTGGCAGATGCGGCGTGCTCCGTCCGCAGTCTCCACCACGCAGTGGCGGCCATGGCTGGCCACCACCAGGCCTTCGCTGCGCATCATGGCGCGGCCAGCAGCGCGTCGATGCGCGTGGCGCAGTCGATGTCGGTGGCGGAGATGCCGCCCACGTCGTGCGTGTTCAGGCGCACCACGCAGCGGTTGTAGTGCACCGACAGGTCGGGGTGGTGGTCCTGCACATGGGCGATGAAGGCCACGGCGTTCACGAAGGCCATGGTCTCGTGGTAATTGGCGAAGCGAAAGGTTTTCTCTATCGCCACATTGGCGCCGTCGCCGGAGAGCTGCCAGCCCTGCAGGCCGGCCAGTTTTGCTACTACCTCCGTAGCTGTAAGGGCGCGTCTGGCCTGTGTTGACCAGTCTTTTTTGGGGAGCATGGAAGTTGTCATGGCGGCAAGGCCACGGGCAGGCGCGCCAGGCGCTCCGTGGCTGGGGGGTGGGAGTAATAGAACTTCACGTACACCGGGTCGGGCGTGAGCGTGGCGGCGTTGTCCTGGTACAGCTTGAGCAGGGCCGATGCCAGGTCGGCACCATTGGCCTGGGCCGCGGCATAGGCATCGGCCTGGAACTCGTGGCGGCGCGAGATGCGTGCCATCAGCGGCGACACGAACAGCGTGAACACCGGCGCCGCCAGCAGGAACAGCAGCAGCGCCAGCGCGTCGTTGGGCGCCGCGCCGGGCAGGCCCGGCAGCATCAGATTGGGCTGCACGCCCAGGCCGGTATAGAACCAGCCGCGCGTGGACAGCCAGCCGAGAAGCGCGAAGCCGGCCAGGCTGATGGCGAACATGCCAGCCAAGCGGCGCGTGATGTGCCTGTGCTTGAAGTGACCCAGCTCATGCGCCAGCACGGCCTCGACCTCTGGCGGCGAGAGCTGCGCGAGCAGCGTGTCGTAGAACACCACGCGCTTGGCGGCGCCAAAACCGGTGAAATAGGCATTGGCATGGGCGCTCCTGCGGCTGCCGTCCATCACGAACAGGCCCTTGGCGGCAAAGCCGCAGCGCTGCATCAGGGCCGTCACGCGCGCCTTCAGCGCCTCGTCCGCGAGCGGCTGGAACTTGTTGAACAGCGGCGCGATGAACAGCGGAAACACCACCATCAGCAGCAGGTTGAAGCCCATCCACACGCCCCAGGCCCACAGCCACCACAGCGGGCCGGCCGCGCCCATGAGCCACAGGATCAGCGCCGCGATGGGCAGGCCGATCACGGCGCCCAGCAGCGTGGACTTGGCCAGGTCGGCCAGCCACAGCCGCGGCGTCATCTGGTTGAAGCCGAAACGCTGCTCGATGCGGAAGGTCTGGTACAGCGTCGCCGGTAGGGCTATGGCGCCTTCGACAAGCGCAAAACCTGCCAGTAGCGCCAGCTGCTGCGCCATGCCGCCGCCCAGCCAGGCCAGCAGCCCCTGGTTGAGCGCGTCCAGCCCGCCCAGCAGCGTCCAGCCCAGCACCACGGCGGTGGACAGGCCCATCTCCAGCAGGCCGAAGCGCGCCTTGGCCAGCGTGTAGTCGGCGGCCTTCTGGTGTGCGGCCAGGCTGATGCGCCCTGCAAAGGCAGCGGGCACGGCGCCGCGGTGCCGCGCCACATGGCGTATCTGGCGCGTGGCCAGCCACAGGCGCAGCGCCAGGCCGGCCAGCAGCAGGGCGGCAAACACCAGCGTGGTCAGGGTCGAGGGCGTGAGAAACGGAGCGGTAGAGGAGGGCGGCATGGGCGCACAAGTTTACGGCGACAATTTGCGCCATGTCTGAAACCGTCAACCCTATTACCGCCCCCACCCTTGCCAAATCCGACCAGAACCTGGTCTGGCTCGACTGCGAAATGAGCGGGCTCGATCCCGAGAAAGAACGCCTGCTGGAGATCGCCGTGGTCGTCACCGGCCCCAGCCTGGAGCCGCGCGTGGAGGGCCCGGTGTTCGCCATCCACCAGTCCGACGCCGTGCTCGACGCCATGGACGCCTGGAACAAGGGCACGCATGGCAAGAGCGGCCTGATCGACAAGGTGCGCGCCTCCACTATCAACGAGGCCGACGCCGAGGTCGAGCTCATCGCCTTCCTGTCGCGCTACGTGCCCAAGGGCTGCGTGCCCATGTGCGGCAACAGCATTGGCCAGGACAGGCGCTTTTTGGTGAAGTACATGCCCAGGCTGGAGGCCTTCTTTCACTACCGCAACGTGGACGTGAGCACCCTCAAGGAACTGGCCAAGCGCTGGAAGCCCGAGGCCTACAGCTCGTTCAAAAAGGCCCAGCGCCACACGGCCCTGGCCGACGTGCATGAATCGATAGACGAGCTGGCGCATTACCGCCAGCAACTGCTGGCCTTGTAAAGCGGCGTTCGTTCCGCTGATAATCGTCGGCTGTCTCTACCCAGACCTTGCGCCGCCAAGGCCAGTGCGAAGTGCCTGGCTATGGCGGGCATGTTTCGCACAGTCTCAACCGGAATGTCCGCCATGCAATACCCCTTCATGAAATCCACCCTCGTCGCCGCCGCGGCCCTGGTCTGCGCCAGCGGCGCCTTTGCCCAGGAGCAGGTCGTCAAGATCGGCCACAGCGGCCCCTTGTCGGGCCCCAACACCTTCGCCGGCCGCGACAACGACAACGGCGTGCGCCTGGCCATCGAGGATCTGAACGCGCGCAAGATCAGCGTGGGTGGCAAGACGCTGAAGTTCGAGCTGGTGTCCGAGGACGACCAGTGCGACGCCAAGGCCGGCGTGGCCGTGGCGCAGAAGTTCGTCGATTCCGGCGTGCGCTACGTCATGGGGCCGTACTGCTCGGGCGTGACCATTCCCTCCTCGCGCGTGTATGACAACGGCGGCACCATGGTCTCCACCGTGGGCACCAACCCCAAGATCACCCAGGCCGGCTACAAGAACCTGTTTCGCATCGTCGCCAGCGACGTGCAGGCCGGCGCCAACATGGCCACCTACGCCGCCAACGTGCTCAAGGCCAAGAAGGTCGGCGTGATCGACGACCGCACGGCCTTCGGCCAGGGCCTGGCCGACGAGTTTGCCAAGGAGGCGCAAAAACTCGGCCTGACCGTGGTCGGCCGTGAGTTCACCACCGACAAGGCCACCGACTTCATGGCCATTCTCACCAACATGAAGGCCAAGCAGCCCGAGGCCATCTTCTACGGCGGCTATGCGCCCCAGGCCGCGCCCATGGCGCGCCAGATGAAGCAGCTGGGCATCAACGCCAAGCTGCTGGGCGGCGACACCCTGTGCAGCCCCGAGATGCCCAAGCTCGGCGGCGACGCCGTGAACGACGTGGTGTATTGCGCCTACGCCGGCATGCTGGTGGACAACGACCCCGCCGCCAAGGCCTTCCACGACAAATTCAAGAAACGCTTCGGCCAGAACCCCGACGTCTACGGCCCGTTCTACTACGACCAGGTCATGAACATTGGCGAGGCCATGCAAAAGAGCGGCTCCATCGACCCCGCCAAGGTTGGCGCCTACATGCACCAGCATGCCTACAAGGGCGTGATGGGCGAATACGCCTACGACGACAAGGGCAACCGCGTGAAGGCCCCCATCGTCGTCATGACCTTCGAGGGTGGCAAGGCCAAGCCGCTGGCCAGCTACTGACCTGACGGCCAACGGCCATTAGCAAAGGGGGCTTTACGAGGCCCCCTTTTTATTGGCCGATGCCTGGCCGCTGCCGCCATGGTTCCATCCATCGGCAGGGCTGTGGTGCTTTCAAGACCCCCTGCAGGCCGCCCATAGTTACGCGCACGGTGACGTAAATCACAAGTGGCGGGCATTCTTGCCATGTACCTGCGGCGCGCGGCAGCGCCCAGGTACCTGGCGTGGGTTGGGGCTGCGGTACCCCTCGGGTGGCGCGTCGGCACGACCCTCGGCATGCCTCGCAGCTTGGCTGTATGGCGGACTGGAGGTTGAAGATGCTGACACGCTGGCTGTCTCTTCTCGTCGCGGCAGTGGCCCTGCTGGCGCCCCACTGGCCGGCGCAGGCCAAAATCTGGGACTCGGTGCCCGATGAGCAGCTGCAGGCTCTGCAGCTGAACCGCGAGGCCTCGCCCAAGGAGCTGTTCGACGCGCTGTCCAAGCGCTACAAGGCCGAGTTGAACAAGGGCAAGCTGGCCAAGTACTGGGAGCCCATCCCCATGGACACCTACCTGGCGCCAAGCCTGTTCTACAAGCCGCCAGACGTGAACATCGAGGTCACGCGCGAGCAATGCGTGACCTGCCACACCAGCGTCACCCATGGCTGGGTCAAGTCCTGGGAAAAGAGCGTGCACGCCAACCTGGACGCCATCCGCCAGCTGCCTGCGTCTGATGTGCGCGCCTACAAGAAGGACATCATTGCCGAGGTCGAGGACAACCTGCGCGGCCAGGGGTTGCTGGCCAAGACCGAGCCGCTGAAGGAGGTGCAGTGCACCGACTGCCACATGGGCATAGGCGCCAAGGGCGGCAACCATGTGAAGGACTTGCGCATGCCTGACCGGGCGGTGTGCGGCTCCTGCCATGTGCGCCAGTTTGCCGAGGCCGAGTCCGAGCGCGACACCCTGGTGTGGCCGCAAAAACAATGGGATCAGGGCCACCCGTCGCACACCGTGGACTACCGCGCCAACGTGGAGACGGCCACCTGGGCGGTGCTGATGAGCGAGGGCAAGGGCCCGGTGGGTGCCAGCTGCACCATGTGCCATACCAACCAGAACAAGTGCGACAACTGCCACACGCGCCACGAGTTCTCCACCGTGGAGTCGCGCAAGCCCGAGGCCTGCGCCACCTGCCACAACGGCGTGGATCACAACGAGTTCGAGCAGTACATGTATTCCAAGCATGGCACGCTCTACCAGACGCTGGGCAACCAATGGGACTGGAACATCCGCCTGGCCGACCAGCTGGGCCACAAGAACGGCGCCACGGCGCCCACCTGCCAGACCTGCCACTTCGAATTCAAGGGCCAGTATTCGCACAACGTGGTGCGCAAGGTGCGCTGGGGCTTCCTGCCGTTCAAGAGCATTGCCGACAACCTGGAGCACCCCTGGTTCAAGGATCGCAAGGACGCCTGGGTGGGTACCTGCGCGCAATGCCATGCGCCGCGCTTCGCCCAGACCTACCTGACCATGATGGATGATGGCATCAAGCTCGGCACCGGCCTGGTCGAGCAGTCGCGCAAGGTCATGCAAAAGCTCTACGACGACAAGCTGCTGGTGGGGCAAAAGACCAACCGCACGCCCTTGCCGGCGCCGGAGAAGGACGAGCCTGGCGGCTTTTCCTCGCTGTTCTTCGCCACCAACAACCAGACCACCCTGGCCGACCGCACCTTTGCCGAAATGTGGGAGCAGCATGCGGCGCGCTACATGAAGGGGCTGGAGCATGTGAACCCGGGCGGCTGGACCTATTCGCACGGCTGGAGCGACCTGATCAAGGATCAGACCATCATCAACGAGCAAGACACCCTGCTGCGCGAAAACGCCCGGATGGAGCAGCGCCTGCGCAAGCTGGAGTCGGGGCGGGCCAAGACCTCGTTCCTGAACCGCTCGGCCGATGACGCCACGCAGTCCGCCCTGGCGGCGGTGACCGAAGACCCGTTCACCTCCAGCCTGGTGCTGTCACTGCTGGGTGGCACCCTGGTCGTGGGCGGTGCCACCAGCGTGCGCCGCCGCCGACGCACTGGGCAGCCAGACGGTGATGCCGCCGCCGCGCCCGAGCGGGAGGCACCGTGATGCTGACCGCGCCCGCCCAGGCTGCCATGCCGGCACGGCAGCAAGCCGCATGGAAGCGTGCCATTGGTATTGTTTCGATAGCGACCGGCATATGTTTTATGGGCGGTGCGGGGCTGTTGGCATGGAAGCATGCCGGCGCCCCGGCGGCCTATCGCTACGAGCTTGGGGCCGCGCTTGCCAAGGACGAGCTGGGCGCCCTGGCCGGCCTTGCCGAACAGTCGGTGGTGGTGCGGCGTGCCACCATCACCGCGGCCGACGCGCAGCCCTTGGCCGAGCTGGAACTGGCCGAGACGGCCACCGGCCCCGTGCTGCTGAAGTGGCAGCCGCGCGTCGACGACCCCTTCCTCACCGTGGCCACGCCGGCGCAGGACGTGGCCGCGTTGGCCCAGGTGCTGCAGCGTCATCTGCCCAAGGACGGCCAGGTGCTTGGCTGGTGGGACACCTCGCGCCAGCTGCGGTTGCTGGGCGGCACGCCGGTGCGCTTTGACGAGCACCTGGGCCTGCCGCTGTTCGTGCCGCAGCGCTGGCAGGCGCAGGGTGCGGGCATAGAGGCTATTGAGCGCGCCTTCTGGAAGACCGGCGCCAGCGAGGAGCAACGCACGCAGTTCCGGCGCTTTGCCAATGCCCTGCTGTCGGACGAGGCCAGCGGCATGGCCGAGCTGCAGGCCATCGCCGGTGGCAAGCCGGCGGTGCTGGTGCTGCATGTGCGCGACGCCATCTTGCTCGGCCAGCTGGATCCGCGCCGCCTGGGCGTGGCCTTCACCGATCTGGGTGCGCTGAGCGACGTGCATGGCATGGTGCGGCGCGTGCACGACTGGCTGGATCACAACCAGTACCCGGCCTACGCCATGCTGCAAGACCGGGACGGCCCGGTGCGCGCCGTGGCGTTGACCGACGCCGCCTCGGGCAAGACCCTGGCCGCCCGGCTGCTGCCCTTCATGGGCAACGACCAGCATGACGTGGCCGGTGCCACGCTGGTGTACCGCGTGGGCGGCTTCGTGGTCTACGAGCTGGCGCCGCAGGCCCGTCCATGAGCGCCGAGCTGGGTCAGTTTGCGCTGGTGCTGGCCCTGACGCTGGCGCTGGCCCAGGGCGTGTTGCCGCTGATGGGGGCGGCGCGTGGCAATGGCGACTGGATGGCCTTTGCCCGCCCGGCGGCGCGTGGGCAATGCCTGTTCGTGGCGATTGCCTTCGCCTGCCTGACGCAGGCCTTCGTGAGCAACGATTTTTCCGTGCTGTATGTGGTGCAACATTCCAACTCGGCCCTGCCCTTGCCCTATCGCATTGCCGGCGTGTGGGGCGGGCATGAGGGTTCCATCCTGCTGTGGGCCCTGATCCTGGGCGGCTGGAGCGTGGCGGTGTCGTTCTTCTCGCGCCACCTGGACGAGCCCACGCGGGCGCGCATCCTGGGCGTGATGGGGCTGGTCAGCGTGGGCTTCCTGGCCTTCATCCTGTTCACCTCCAACCCCTTCAGCCGCCTGCTGCCGGCCGCGCCCGATGGCCAGGACCTGAACCCGCAGCTGCAAGACCCCGGCCTGATCTTTCACCCGCCACTGCTGTACATGGGCTATGTGGGCACGGTGGTGGCGTTTGCCTTTGCCATCGCGGCCCTGCTGGCCGGCCGCCTGGATGCTGCCTGGGCGCGCTGGTCGCGTCCCTGGGCCACGGTGTCCTGGTGCTTCCTCACACTGGGTATCGCGCTGGGCAGTGCCTGGGCCTATTACGAGCTGGGCTGGGGCGGCTGGTGGTTCTGGGATCCGGTGGAAAACGCTTCGCTCATGCCCTGGCTGGTGTGCACGGCCCTGCTGCATTCGCTGGCCGTGACCGAAAAGCGCGGCGGCTTTCGCATGTGGACGGCGCTGCTGGCCATCATTGCCTTTGCGCTGTCGCTGCTGGGCACCTTCCTGGTGCGTTCGGGCGTGCTGACCTCGGTGCACGCCTTTGCCACCGACCCCTCGCGCGGCATCTACATCCTGGGTTTTCTGATCACCGTCATCGGCGGCTCGCTGCTGCTGTTCGCCTGGCGCGCGCCGCGCGTGGGCGACGGCAGCCGCTTTGAGCTGGTGTCGCGCGAAGCCATGCTGCTGGTGAACAACCTGCTGCTGCTCGTGGCCTGCGCCGCGGTGCTGCTGGGCACGCTCTATCCCCTGCTGCTCGATGCGCTGGGCCTGGGCAAGCTGTCGGTGGGGGCGCCGTATTTCGACAGCGTGCTGGTGCCGCTGATGGCGCCGGCGCTGTTCCTCATGGGCGTGGGGCCGCTCACGCGCTGGGGCGGGGAGCCGGGGCTGGATCTGGCGCGCAGGCTGCGCTGGGCGCTGGCGGTGAGCCTGGCCTCGGCAATGCTGGCGCCCTGGCTCATGGGCGGCTGGTCGGCACTGGTGGGCCTGGGCCTGTTCTTCGCATTCTGGATCTTTGCCACCACGGCCCTGGGCCTGGCCCGCCAGCTGCGCCGGCGCGGCCATGAATCACTGTGGCTGCGCCTGCGTCAGCAGCCGCGCAGCTACTACGGCATGCTGCTGGCGCATTGCGGCCTGGCCGTGTTCATCGTCGGCGTCAGCCTGGTCAAGGGCTATGAGCAGGAACGGGACGTGACCATGGAGCCAGGCCTGTCCACCACCCTGGCGGGCTATGAGTTTCGCTTTGACGGCGTGCGGCGCCAACGGGGCCCGAACTACCAGGCCGACGTGGCCACGCTGCGGGTGCTGCAAGGCGGCCAGGCCGTGGCCACGCTGCAGCCCGAGCGGCGCCTGTACACCGCCAGCCGCAATCCCACGCCCATGACCGAAGCGGCCATAGAAACCGGCCTCACGCGCGACCTGTACGCGGCGCTGGGCGAACCCCTGGGCGGCAATCGCTGGGTGGTGCGGGTGTACTACAAGCCCTTCGTGGCCTGGATCTGGTGGGGCTGTTTGTGCATGGCCCTGGGTGGCCTGTGGGCCGTGCTGGATCGCCGTTACCGACCGCGCCTGGTGGCAGCGGCGCAGGCCGCGCCGGGCGGCGTGGCGGCGCGCGTCGCGCCTGGCCCGGCTGCGGCGCTGCCGAAGCGGGTGCGGCGATGAAATGGATCGCGGGGCAGCGGCTGCTGATGCTGTTGGCGCTGATGCTGGGCATCTGCGCTGCCCGGGCCGGCGAGGCGCCGCCATTGGCCAGCGACCCGGTGCTGGAGGCGCGCGTCATGGCCCTGGCCCAGGAGCTGCGCTGCCTGGTGTGCCAGAACGAAACCATTGCCGCCTCTCAGGCCGACCTGGCGCAGGATCTGCGCCGGCAGATTCGCCAGCAGCTGGCGGCTGGCCGCACGCCGCAGCAGGTCAAGGACTACATGGTCGACCGCTATGGCGAGTTCGTGCTCTACCGCCCCAGGTTCGAGCCGCATACCTGGCTGCTGTGGCTGGGGCCGTTCGTGCTGTTGCTGCTGGGCGCCTGGCCGTTGTTGCGCCGGCTGCGCGTGCGCGCGCAGCCGGCGGATGCGGACGCGGCCGAGGCTGCGCCGCTGTCCGCGCTTGATGCGCGCCGTGCGCGCGAGCTGCTGCGCGAGGGCGCGCCATGACCATGTTCGTGCTGTTGGCCGCGGCCATGCTGTTGCTGGCCCTGGCCTTCGTGGTCGTGCCGCTGCTGCGCCGGCCGCGCGCCGCCCCGACCGCCGCGGCGAATCTGACCGTGCTCGCCGATGCCATGCGCGAGCTCGACGAGGATCTGGCCGCCGGGCGTATCGATGCGCGTGAACACGGCCGCGCCAACGATGCCTTGCGCCGCCAGGCACTGGCGGCCGATGCCGTGGGCCAACGGCAGGAGCGCGGCCGCGGCGCCAACTGGGGCGCGGCGCTGGCGCTGGGCATCACCGTGCCTTTGAGTGCCGTGGCGCTGTACCTGGTGGTGGGCCAGCCCGGCGCGCTCATGCCTGCGGGCCAGCAGACTGCGGGCGTCGCCGCCGCCGGCCATGAGCGGCAAATGGACGCTGCCGTGCAGGCCCTGGCCCAGCGCCTGGAACGCGGCGGCGGTGATGCCGACAGCTGGATGCTGCTGGCGCGCTCGCAGCTGTCCGGCGGGCGCGCCGACCAGGCCGCGCGCGCCTATGCCAGGGCCAGCGCGTTGCGGCCCGGCGACGCCGACCTGCTGGTCGAATACGCCAACGCCGTGGCCATGGCGCAGCAGCGCGACCTGAGCGGGCAGCCCCAGGAGCTGCTGGCGCGCGCCTTGGCCCTCGACGCCGACAACCTGAACGCCCTGGCACTGGCCGGCGCCGCCGCCCTGCAGGCCGGCGACCGCGCTGGCGCCCTGAAGCACTGGGGCCGGCTGGAGCAGCTGGTGGCCGCCGACCCCGAGGATCTGCAGCGCGTGCGCGCGCTATTGGCGCGTGCCAGGGGTGAAGCGGGCGGCGAGGCGCCGCGCAGCCTGGCGGCCGCGCCTCCCGACCCTGCAGCGGCCGGCGCAGGGCTGGCGCAGGTGGCGGCGCAGGCGCCGGCCGGTGGCGCCGCCATCACCGGCACGGTGAGCGTGGCCGAGACGCTGGCGGCAAGGGTTGCGCCCAGCGACACCCTGTTCGTCTTCGCGCGCGCTCCCGGCGGCCCGCCCATGCCGGTTGAAGCGCGGCGCGATAAATAAGCGGTTATCGGTGCGATAAATCGGCATCGTGATAGTTTCGCTGTGTGCAACGAAATTGCAGCGCAGGAAAGACCAGCCGGCCCTACATCCACGCCCCTGCCGCGACGGGCAGGTTGACCGGGTCGAAACGCCAGGCGTCATCCCCGGGCACTCCCAGGGCGGCGGCGCTGGCTTCGCTGCAGGTCCAGCGTGTGGCCTTGTGCGGCATGGCCC
>JAFEES010000390.1 GCA_018240995.1 Pseudomonadota bacterium
GATCCAGATCCACGCCGCCCATGGCCGTGCCGCCATCGTCCTGCACCTGGAAGGTGAAGCTGGGATAGCCCGCACCATTGGCGTCGGCCGCTGGCGTGAACTTGAGCTTGCCGGAGTTGATGTCGGTGACTGAGACAAACTGTCCGGCGATTACCGCTGTACCGTTCAAGGTCAGGCTGCCCGCAGCGGGTAAGGTGGTGACCTTCACCGACAGCAGGTTGTTGGCCGGATTGTTGCCAGCGTCGGTGAAGCCAAAGTCGGCGGCGCTGAAGGTGTAGGGCTGGTCTTCCAGCGTGGTGACGGTGTTGTTAATGCCGGTAGGTGCCTTGTTGACTTCCTTGGCGGTGATAAAGGCAGAAAATTCGGATGTGTCGGAAAAGGTGTAGTAGCCGGCGTCGGTCTGGGTAGCCGTGGTCGTTATGACGTTGCCTGCGGGCACGGACACGCCCAGTATCGTGGAGATGCTGGCGTTGCCGCTTCCGTCAGTGGCGACGTTTACCGCTCCCAGGTACTTCTTGCCTTCGCCATAACCCGAGGCGTTACCCGTGGGGCTTGCGAAAAAATCAATACGGTAGTAGCTGTTTGCCTTGCTGTTCAGCGCGCCCTGCAGACTGAGCTGGAAACCATCGGTAATGGCCGAATGCAGTACGGGAAAGTTCTGCAGATTGTTCGGGCCCGTGTCCGCATCGCCCGGGTCGTTGGGCGTCACGCCGTCGTTACCCAAGTCGATCCCCAGGCCAGTACCTTTTGTGCCATAGATGGAATTGCACAACAGGGTATTGCCTGTGCCGGTGCCAATGACGCTGATGCCGGCACCGCCGCCGCTTGCATTGCTAAATGCGACGATGTTGTCGTCACCACCGTTCGGGCCGCCGATGAGGTTGTTGTTGCCGTGGACGGAGATGCCACTGCTGCCCGCACCCCAGTCCGCGGTGCCGGCCATGTCCGTGCCAATGCGGTTACCCTTCACTACATGGTTGGAAGAACCCGAAATGGCAATGCCGTAGGTGCCGCCTGCAACCCAGTTGCCCGATACGATGACCGTGGTGTCTTGGGATTGAAGCTGAATGCCGCGCTCGTGTTGCGAGTTAAGCTTGCCGGCGGCTGCTGAGACCCCAACGCGATTGCCTTGCACCATGTTGTTGGATCCGGCGAGGATCACCTGAATGCCTACGCTGCCTGCGCCATAGGTCGCGATGACGTTGCCATCGCCCGCACCAACGCCCCCCACGGTAGTGCCCGCCGCGTCGTTGGCAACCCTGATGCCCACTGCCAGCGGCTGCGTGGTCGCCACCGTTCCGCTGGCATCGGTGCCGATGAAGTTGCCCCTGACCGCGTTTCCTATCGCCGTGGTCTGGCTCACATGCACGCCAAACTGGCCATTCGGGGTGATGACGTTGCGATCGGCTGTCGCGCCGCCGCCGATGGTGTTGTTGCTGCCCATCACCACTATGCCTTCCTGGCTGGCGTTTGTTGCCACCAGGTTGCCGTTGGCGTTCAGGCCGCCGATGTAGTTGCCGGCGATGGTGTTGCCGTTGGACGTGCTGTGAATCAGTATGCCGACGTCAGTGAAGTTGGTGATCACCAGTCCACGGATGGTGGAGCCGCTGGCGCCGCCCTCCAATATCAAGCCGGTGGAGTTGGCGAGCCCATTGACGTTGAGGACGATGGCCGGCCTGTTGCCATTTGCGGCAAAACTGTCATCCGTCGTGGCGTCGATGATTACCGGCTTGGAGATGTTGGGCAGCTGCGAATTAAGCGTGAGGGTATGCACGCCGGTGCCCGGTATGTTGAACTCGATGCGCACGGGGTAGCTGCCCGGCGGCGTGTTGTTGATGGCCAGGATCGCCTCGCGTAGCGAAATCTTGTTGTCGCCGCCCTTGTTGGCGAGCAGGGCCGCGATGCTGGAGATGTTACCGCCGATGGTGTCGTCCGTCGTATCCACGACCAGCTTCGTGGCGAGCACGTTGATGGTCAGCGTCTTGGGGGTTTGATCACAATCCACCCCGCCATTGGCCGTGCCGCCATCGTCCTGCACCTGGAAGGCGAAGCTGGCGTAACCCAAGCCGTTGGCATGTGCGGCGGGCGTGAATTTGAGCTTGCCTGCAACAATGTCACCGGCCGAGACAACCTGCCCAGCCGTGACCGCGACGCCATTGAGCGTCAGGCCGCCTACTGCGGGTGACGTGGTGATCTTGACAGCCAGAAAATTGTTGCTGGGGCTGTCATTGGGGTCGGAGAAGCCAAAGTCTGCGGTAGTGAAGGTGTAGGTGTGATCCTCCAGCACGGTGACGGTTTTGTTCGAGCCCGAAGGCGCGTCGTTCACCGGCGTGACATTCACCGTCATCGTCTTGGGCACGGGATCCAGATCCACGCCGCCCATGGCCGTGCCGCCATCGTCCTGCACCTGGAAGGT
>JAFEES010000391.1 GCA_018240995.1 Pseudomonadota bacterium
GCATATCGCCATCGCCCAGGGCGACGCCACCTTTCTGGCCGACCACTGGAACCCGCTGCACGCCGACTACTACAAGAACGCGGGCGGCGACGCCAAGCTGTTTCGCAAGGGTGTCTACTCGGGCAACGCCGCCCAGGGCTATCTGATCGACAAGAAGACGGCCGACGCACACCGCATCAGCAACATCGCCCAGCTCAAGGACCCGAAGATCGCCGCGCTGTTCGACACCAATGGCGACGGCAAGGCGGATCTCACCGGCTGCAACCCGGGCTGGGGCTGCGAGGCGGTGATCGAGCACCAGCTGGACGCCTACGGCCTGCGCCCCACCGTCACGCACAACCAGGGCAGCTACTCGGCGCTGATCGCCGACACCATCACGCGCTTCAAGGCCGGCAAGCCGGTGCTGTACTACACCTGGACGCCGTACTGGGTCAGCAATGAACTCAAACCCGGCAAGGATGTGGTCTGGCTGGAGGTGCCGTTCTCCTCACTGCCTGGCGAACAAAAGGGCAGCAACACCCAGCTGCCCAACGGCAAGAACTACGGCTTCGTCGTGAACAGCCAGCAGATCGTCGCCAACAAGGCCTGGGCCGAGAAGAACCCGGCCGCCGCCAGGCTGTTTGAAGTGATGCGCCTGCCCGTGGCCGACATCAACGCGCAAAACCATTTGATGAGCCAGGGTCAGAACCAGGCCGCCGACATCGAGCGCCATGTGAACGCCTGGATCAAGGCGCATCAGAAGACCTTTGACGGCTGGCTGCAGCAGGCCCGGGCCGTCGCGCATTGACAGGCGGCCGCGGCAAGCCAGGCCTTGCGCCACGGCAATGGCGCATATGCAAGCCCGGCCTAAAATGAGCAGTCAGTCACCGCGCCGCCTGCCTGCCCATGAACGCCACCCTGCGCCCCAGTCCCGATGCCCAGTCTCAACGCCCGCTGCTGACCGCCCGGGAGCGCGAAGCCATTGGTCGCAGCCCCTGGTTTGCCGCCCTCACGCCATCGCTGCGCCACGACATCCTGCGCCTGGGCCGCGTCACGCGCCACGCGCATGGCGAGGCCATCGTCGAGCAAGGCCAGACCATGCGCGACTGGTTCACCTGCGCCAGCGGCGCGCTGCGCTTTCGGCGCACCACGCCGGCGGGCAAGCAGGTCACGCTGGCCTATGTGGAGCCGGGCGTCTGGGTGGGCGAGGCCGAGGTGCTCTACGGCCGCCCCTGCACCTACGAGGCCCATGCCCATGGCCCGACCACGCTGCTGAGCGTGCCGGAGACGGCGCTGCGCTCGCTGCTGCAGCAGCACCCGACGTTCGGCGAGGCCCTGCTCACGCTGCAGGCGTGGAGCATGCGCTCGCTCTACACCATGATGGAAGACGTGGCCACCATGCCGCTGCGCGCGCGCCTGGCCAAGCAATTGCTGCATCTGCTGGAGCGCTTTGGCGCCCCCTACGCCGAACCCCAGGCGAGCCGTCCCCTGGGCCTGTCACTGACGCAGGACGAGCTGGCCGGCCTGCTCGGCGGCTCGCGCCAGCGCGTGAACGTGGAGCTGAAATGGCTGGAACAACAAGGCCTGATCAGCGTGCGCCCGCGTGGCGTGGAGGTGCATGACGCCGCCGGCCTGCAAACCCTGGTGGATCAGGCTGCGGACGAGGGCAAGACGGGGGGCTGAGGCGCACCTCGACCTACTTTTTTGATAGCGCTTCGCGCTGTATGGGCGGGCGCAACATATCACTTTGGCTTTTACTCCCTCGCCCCCTTGGGGGAGAGGGCGGGGGTGAGGGGGTGATTGGCTGCGGCGTCCGTCCTTGCCACCCTCACCCCAACCCTCTCCCGCACGCGGGAGAGGGAGTGACTGCCGCGCCAAAGAAACGCCTTGCACCATCAAGCGCCAGCACTCACCGCCCCACCATCTTCCCCGGCACCACCCATTCGTCGAACTGCGCCGCCGTCACATGGCCCAGGGCCAACGCCGCCTGGCGCAGGCTGCTGCCGTCCTGATGCGCCTTCTTGGCGATCTGCGCGGCCTTGTCGTAGCCGATGTGGGTGTTGAGCGCCGTCACCAGCATCAGGGAGCGCTCCACCAGCTCCGCGATGCGCGCGCGGTTGGGCTCAATGCCCACGGCGCAATGGTCGTTGAAGCTCTTCATGCCGTCGGCCAGCAGGCGCACGCTTTGCAAGAAGTTGTGCGCCACCATGGGCCGGAACACGTTCAGCTCGAAGTTGCCGCTGGCCCCGCCCACGTTGATCGCCACGTCGTTGCCCAGCACCTGCGCGGCCAGCATGGTCAGGGCCTCGCACTGCGTGGGATTCACCTTGCCGGGCATGATGCTTGAGCCCGGCTCGTTCTCGGGGATGGTGATCTCGCCAATGCCGCTGCGCGGCCCGCTGGCCAGCCAGCGCACGTCGTTGGCGATCTTCATCA
>JAFEES010000392.1 GCA_018240995.1 Pseudomonadota bacterium
GGGGTTGAATGATGTGATGACTCACGGGATGACCTCCGGGTTCAGGATGGGATCGGTTTCAAAGAGATGCCGGTTTGCGCGATGCCTTTCGCGCTTGGCACCGGTGGGCCTCACGTGGCATGGGCAGAGTCGGACTGGCGGATACGACCAAGCTCCAGTCCGAGGCGGACGGCGGATATGCCACGACTGCCCGCCGCCTGCCCCATGAATCACGCGACCGGTCGCTCGGCTGCCAGCTTCGTGCGGGCGGCTTCCAGGTACTCGTGCGGAATCTCGATCTCGATCCTGTGCTCGCCGCTCGTGCGGAACCCGGCGATGCGCGCCGCGACCGAAGCGCGGGCCAGCGCGTCGTAGAGGTTTGGCAACTGCTCGTTGAGATCTATCTGCGCGACGCTGGCCTGGCGATGCTTGAAGGCGCGCTCCTCGTCATTGATCTGGCCGGGAACGGTGGCGATCTCGGCATCCAGGGCCTGCACCGCGCTGCCAAGGCGCTCTCGCGTGGCACGGGCCACACGCAACTCGGCGTCGAACTTCATCAGTGCCTCGGGCAGCGTGAACTCGTCCTGGTCAGCCGCCATCGCCTCGCTGGCTGATTGCGTTTCGGCGGCGATGCGCCGCTCCAGCTCGCCGATGCGCGTTTCGAGCTTGGCGATGAGCTTCACTTGTTGTTCGCGCTCGGACTGGAGGACGCCCCTGCGCCGACGCAGGTCGATGAGGGCCGCGCGGTGTTGTTCCAGCTTGCCCGGCGCTTCGACGATGGAGCGCAGATCATTGAACTCGCCTGCCAGCGTGCTGGCCTCGCGCTTCAAATCATCGGCGTGGTGCGCGGCTTGGCTGGCCGCAAGCCGCGCGCGGCGTTCCGGTTCGGAGACGAAATTCTGGTTGCCGCGCTGCTCCAGTTCGAAGGCGTATTTCGCCTTGGCGTCGGCATCGGCCTTCGCTGCGTCGGCTGCGGCCTGTGCTTCTGCGAGCCGCTGCTTGACCTCGGCGAACTCGGCCTTGATGCGTTCGTAGTAGCCGGTGGTGGCCTTCTTGCTGAAGGGGTTGAGTTTCATGGTCGGGGCTCCGGGGGGCTTGAATCAGGAATGGGTGAGGAACTCGGCGGGATAGCGGGCATCGCCCGGTCTGGCCACGGTGCTGGCCCACAGGCCGGGGCCGAGCTGCTTCTTGATGCCCACCGACGCGCCGGGGCGGTGCGGACGGTTCGTGGCCTGCCAACCGTGGTGAGTACCGGATGGAGCGGTGGATGTGGCGGTCATCACCGCAACGGCCTGCGCCAAATCCGTTCGGGCCCAGGGCGAGGTGGCGTCCAGCGTCTGGACGGCATCGGGTTCTTGAAGGCCCAGCGCCTTGCGCCAGACCGGATGCAAATGGGACAGATTGGAATGGCTCACCGTGTTCTCCGTTGTGGGTTGAGGATGTGCAACGTGCACAGGAGAAATGGTGGCGAAACAGAGACGTTCTGACGATCTGGGCGTAGCGGGTTTGGGCGTGTTTTGGCGTGCGAGCGCTCCCTACAGCGCCCGTCAGCGCACTCGTACCTGCTGCGGATAGACGGTTTTGCGGCGATGCTTGAGGCTATCTGTTGCAGATATGCATCCGAAGCGATGAGCAATGCCGATTAATGCGTGGGCCGTTTGTCCCCGGTTTCGACGATTTGGCCATTTCAGGCGTTTGCCACCGCAACACGAACCACGAAAAATCTGTTGCAACGCTCGCGGCGCAGCTCCCACCGATGGAATGTGAGGGACGTCAAGGGCACAACGACCAGAAAGGAAATCCATGAACACCATCGAACATCCGGGCCTGCTCACGCCACGCCAGTTGGCGGCCCGCTGGGGCATGAGCGAAAAGACCCTCGAGCGCTGGCGCACACTTGGCACGGGCCCGATGTACTTGAAGCTCGGCAGCCGCGTGATGTATCCGCTGACCTCCATCGCGGAACACGAGCAGGGCCGGATGCGCCGCTGCACGGCAGGCCAAGAACTGTCCCAGTATCAACACTGCTGATGTCCTCGATGCAGACGGCTTCGGCGATCAACTCGACAGCGGTCGCGTATCCGTGGCTGGACTTCAACGATGCGGTCGCCGTCGAGCCGCGCTTGGACAAGGAGGACATCCGCGCCCGGCTGATCAAGCAACTGGAATCGGCGCTGGCCTACCTGCTGCCGCGCGGCAAGCGACGCGGTGCGCAATTTGTCGTCGGCAATGTGCAGGGTGATGCGGGCGACAGCCTTGTCGTCGATCTCGATGGCGCAAAGCGCGGGCTGTGGCTGGACTTCGCCACCGGCGAATCCGGTGATGCGCTCGCGCTGTGGGCCACCGTGTGCGGCTTCATCCTTCCCCAGCAGTTTGATGCGCTGCTGGAGGACATCGGTCACTGGTTGGTGGTGCCGCGTGTCGCCGTGCCG
>JAFEES010000393.1 GCA_018240995.1 Pseudomonadota bacterium
GCCGCCCTCTACCAGCAGCACTGCGCCAGCTGCCACGGCGCGCAGCGCACCGGCCTGATGGGCCCGGCCCTGCTGCCCGAGAGCCTGGAGCGCACGCGGCCCGCCGAGGTGCTGCGCGTCATCACCGAGGGCCGCCAGGCGACGCAGATGATGGGCTTTGCCGATCAGCTCAAGCCCGAAGAAATCAAGGCCCTGGCCGACTGGGTGCGCACGCCGGTCGTGCCCGCGCCGCGCTGGAGCGAGGCCGACATCCGGGCCTCGCGCAGCGCCACGCCGCTGCCTCAGGATGAGCCCGTCAAGCCCAAATGGGACGCCGACCCGATGAACCTGTTCGTGGTCGTCGAGGGCGGGGACCACCATGTCTCGCTGCTCGACGGCGACCGCTTCGAGGTCATCACCCGCTTTGCCAGCCGCTACGCGCTGCACGGCGGCCCCAAGTTCACGCCCGACGGGCGCTACGTGTTCTTTGGCTCGCGCGACGGCTGGATCACCAAGTACGACCTGTGGCGCCTGGCCGTGGTGGCCGAGGTGCGCGCCGGCCTGAACATGCGCAACGTGGCCGTGAGCGGCGACGGCCGCTGGGTCATGGCGGCCAACTACCTGCCGCACAGCCTGGCGCTGTTCGACGCCGACCTGAACCTGGTGCAAACCTACGAGGCCAAGACCCTGGACGGCAAGGCCAGCTCGCGCGTCTCGGCGGTGTACGACGCCACGCCGCGCAATAGCTTTGTCGTTGCGCTCAAGGACATCCCGGAAATCTGGGAAATCTCGTACGACAAAAAAGCCGCCCCGATCTACGACGGCCTGATCCACGACTACAAAATGGGCGAAGCCATCGCCAAGCCCGGCTACCTGGGCGTGCGCCGCACGCCGCTCGACGAACCGCTGGACGACTTCTTCTTCGACCAAAGCTACCGCCACGCCCTGGGCGCCACCCGCGCCAAGGCCGGCGGCCAGGCCAGCGCGCAGGTGGTGAACCTGGACGTGCGGCGCAAGATTGCCGACCTGCCGATTGCCGGGATGCCCCACCTGGGCTCGGGCATCACCTTTGCCTGGAAGGGCACCACGGTGCTGGCCAGCCCCAACCTGGGCGGCGGCGCGGTGGATGTGATTGACATGAAAACCTGGAAAAACGTGGCCACCATCCCCACGCCGGGCGCGGGTTTTTTCATGCGCAGCCACGAGGCCACGCCCTACGCCTGGACGGACTCGATGATGAGCAAGGACGGCAAGGATCGCCTGACCATCATCGACAAGCGCAGCCTGCAACCCGTGGCCGAGGTGCGCGAGCCGGGCAAGACGCTGGCGCACATCGAGTTCACGCGCGACGGCCGCTACGCCCTGGCCAGCGTCTGGGAGATGGACGGCGCCATCGTGGTCTACGACGCCGCCACCTTCCAGGAGGTCAAGCGCCTGCCCATGGTGAAGCCGGTGGGCAAGTACAACGTGTGGAACAAGATCACGCGTAGCGAGGGCACCTCGCACTGAGCCATGGTTCGGTGATCCACGAATCGCCAAAGCCTTGATAAACATCATGAAACCGTGCCGCAGCAAGCCTCCCTGTAAGGGTTTGCACGAACCATAATCCGCCCCTATGGATCTTCGGCAATTCGATATTTCGCGCTATCTGGCCACGCTGCCTCTGTTTCAAGAGGTGCTGCCAGCGGAGTTGCAGCGCCTGGCCACCGGATGCCGCTTGCGCCGCTATGCGCGGGGCGAGAGCATCTTCCGCGTGGGCATGCCCTGCGAGGAATTTCATGTGGCCGTGAAGGGGCAGGTAAAGCTGTTTGCCATCTCCTCGGCAGGGCAGGAGAAGGTGGTCGAGCTGGTCGGCCCGGGCATGTGCTTTGGCGAGGCCGTGATGTTCACCGACAAGCCCTACATACTGAATGCCGAGGCCCTGACCGACGCCATCATCCTGAGCGTGGGCAAGGCCGCCGTGGTGCGCGAAGTGGAGGCCGACCCGCGCTTTGCCATGCATATGCTGGGCGGCATTTCACGCCGCATGCACGGCCTGGTGCGTGACGTGCAGGCCTATGCGCTGCACACCGGCATGGAGCGCGTCATCGGCTACCTGCTGCACTCGCTGCCCGAGGAAGAGATGCACGACAACTGCAACCGCGCCTGCGACGCGGCCTTTGCACTGAACGTGTCGCTGCCGGTCAGCAAGGCCACCATCGCCTCCAGACTGTCGATCACACCGGAGTATTTCTCGCGCGTGCTGCACGACCTGGAAGAGGCCGGGCTGATACGCCGCGACAAGCGCGACATCCACATTCCCGACGTGGCGCGGCTGGCCAGCTACACGCTGCAGTAGGTGTCATTCTGTTTCCAAATCATTCGTGTCTAGGAGGCTGTCGGACTTGGGAATCGTCGGCTGCAAATTGTCCGCAGCGGC
>JAFEES010000394.1 GCA_018240995.1 Pseudomonadota bacterium
AGGGCAAGAACCCGAGCTGGACCAGCTACGAGAAGCTGCGCCTGGTGATCGAGAAGAAGATGTTCTCCAACACCGAGGAGCTGCTGCCCGTGATCAGCTTCAACGCCAAGGCCAGCGCCGAGGACGCACGCAAGCACGAGGACTTCGTCACCCGCATGGAGGCCAAGGGCTACACGCCCAAGCAGGTGCGCCTGCTGTGCGAGTGGTACCTGCGCGTGCGCAAGAGCAGTTGATGGTTTTGCGTTGAGCGTTGAGCGTTGAGCGTCGGGCGGTTCTCACGCAAAACGCCCAACGCACAACGCAAAACCTCCCCAGGGGGATGCAAATGGCATTGCACATCATCGATCGCAGGCTCGCCGGCAAGAACAAGTCGGTGGGCAACCGCGAGCGCTTTCTGCGCCGCTACAAGGCGCAGATCGCGGATGCGGTGCGCCGTGCCGTCTCCAAGCGCGACATACGCCACATGGAGCAGGCCGAGAACGTCACCATCCCGAAGAAGGACATCGGCGAGCCGGTGTTCCACCACGGTTCGGGCGGCGTGCGCGACACGGTGCATCCGGGCAATGTGGATCATGTGCGCGGCGATCGCATCGCCCGGCCCCAGGGCGGCGCGGGTGGCTCGGGCGCGCAGGCCAGCGACAGCGGTGAGGGCGAGGACGACTTCACCTTCACCCTGTCGCGCGAGGAGTTCATGCAAATCTTCTTCGAGGACATGGCCCTGCCGCGCCTGCTGCGCACGCACCTGGGCGACACGCCCCTGTACCGCACGCGCCGCGCCGGCTACAGCCGCGACGGCACGCCGCACAACCTGGCCGTGCTGCGCACCATGCGCGGCGCCCTGGGCCGGCGCATTGCGCTGACCAAGGCCCCGCACCGCGAGCTGCAGGCGCTGCAGCAGCAGCTCGACGAACTGCTGGCCGAGGACGACGGCACCAGCGAGGCCGTGGCCGAGCTGCAGCAGCGCATCGCCGAGCTGCGGGCGCGCGTGGGCCGGGTGGCCTTCCTCGACCCCATAGACCTGCGCTTTCGCAACCGCGTGAAGGTGCCGGTGCCCAGCAGCCAGGCGGTGATGTTCTGCGTCATGGACGTGTCCGGCTCCATGGACGAGGCGCGCAAGGACTTGGCCAAGCGCTTCTTCATCTTGCTGTACCTGTTTCTCACGCGCCACTACGAGAAGATAGACATCGTCTTCATACGCCACCACACCCAGGCCACCGAGGTCGGCGAGGACGAGTTCTTCCACTCCACCGAGAGCGGCGGCACCGTGGTCAGCAGTGCCCTGGTGCTGCTCGACCAGATCATGCGCTCACGCTATGCCGCGCCGGACTGGAACATCTATGTCGCCCAGGCCAGCGACGGCGACAACTTCACCAACGACAGCGGCAACTGCCGCGCGCTGCTGGAGGAAAGAATCCTGCCCCTGGTACGTTACTTCGCCTATGTGCAGGTGGCGCAGGAGGAGCAGAACCTGTGGCAGGAATACAGCCAGCTGGCGCCGCGCTTTGCGCACTTCGCCATGCGCAAGGTGGCGGAGCCCGGCGAGATCTACCCCGTGCTGCGCGACCTGTTCAAGAAGGAAGGGGTGGGCGCATGAACCTCTCGCACTACCCGGTGCTGGCGCGCCGCACCGGCACGCACCATGGCAAGCCAGGCGTGCCGGGCCAGCGCGTGCCGCGCAGCGTGCCGCGCGCCCTGCTGCCGCCGGGCAAACGCCCAGCGCACCCGTTGCCCGACCCGAGCGACTGGACCTTCGAGCTCATAGAGCGCTACCACGCGGTGATTGCCGCCACGGCCGAGCGCTATGGCCTGGACACCTATCCCAACCAGCTCGAGGTGATCTCGGCCGAGCAGATGATGGACGCCTACGCCAGCACCGGCATGCCGGTGGGCTACCGCCACTGGAGCTATGGCAAGGAGTTTTTGGCCACCGAGCGGCGCTACCGGCGCGGCCACATGGGGCTGGCCTATGAGATCGTCATCAACTCCAACCCCTGCATCAGCTACCTGATGGAGGAGAACACCACCGCCATGCAGGCCCTGGTGATCGCCCACGCGGCCTACGGGCATAACAGCTTTTTCAAGGGCAACTACCTGTTTGGCATGTGGACGGACGCCGGCAGCATCATCGACTATCTGGTCTATGCGCGCGACTTCGTCGCCCAGTGCGAGGAGCGCTATGGCCTGGACACGGTGGAGCAATGGCTCGATTCATGCCACGCGCTGGCCAACCTGGGCGTGGACCGCTACCACCGCCCGTCCAAGAAAAGCCTGGCGCGCGAGCGCGCCGAGCGCGAGCAACGCGAGGCCTACGCCCAGCAGCAGGTGAACGTGCTGTGGAGCACCCTGCCGGCGCGCCCGGGCAAGG
>JAFEES010000395.1 GCA_018240995.1 Pseudomonadota bacterium
CGGCAAAGAAGGCCGCTGCGCCCGCCAAGAAGGCCGCAGCACCTGCGAAGAAGGCCGCAGCCCCGGCAAAGAAGGCCGCTGCGCCCGCCAAGAAGGCCGCAGCACCTGCAAAGAAGGCCGCCCCCGCCAAGAAGGCCGTAGTGGCGAAGAAGGCAGCGGCACCGGCTAAAAAGGCCGCGGCCCCCGCCAAGAAGGCTGCAGCGCCTGCAAAGAAGGCCGTAGCCGCGAAGAAGGCAGTCGCACCAGCCAAGAAGGCCGCAGCGCCGGCCAAGAAGGCTGCTGCGGCAAAAAAGGCCGCACCCGCCAAGACGCCCGTAGCGGCGAAGAAGGCCGCAGCGCCGGCCAAGAAGGCAGCCGCCGCGAAAAAGGCCCCCGCAGCCAAGAAGGTAGCCGCCAAGGCGCCCGCCGCGGCCCCTGCCCCTGCGGCGCAGACCACGCTGAGCCCCCAGGCCGCATGGCCCTTCCCCACGGGCGGCAAGCCGTAAGCTACGGCCGAGCGCAACCTCAACCCGGTGCCTGCACCGGGTTTTTTTTGGCTCTTTGCGCGAAACGCATGCATGGATTCACCCATGGATAGCCAAAGCCAGCATTGACGCGGGCTGCGGAGCAGAGCCAGGGGTGCAGTCAAGCATGCGAAACCAGCCCAGGCAAGAGGCCTGGCACTTGGTGCCCACGCCCTTGAAAGCATCGCATCCCGGACTGCCGTAGGCGCCAGGCCCATCGATGCGAATGCCAATTGCTGAGCCGTATCGGATTGAGACCCCGAATTATTTCAGCGCGCACACCCACATGGGCACCAGCTCTCGCAGCTCGTTCACGTAGCCGTCGGCATCCACCTCGCGCACCGGCAGGCCGTGGTTGTAGCCATAGGTGACCAGGGCCACCGGGCAGCCGGCGGCGCGGGCGGCCGCTGCGTCGTTGCTTGAATCCCCCACCATCAGCGTGCGTGCGGGCAGGGTGTCCAGGGCCTGGCAGGTCTTCAATAGCGGCAGGGGGTCGGGCTTCTTGCGCTCGAAGGCGTCACCGCCGAACACATGCTCGAAAAAACCATCCAGCCCCTTCGCGCGCAGCAACGGCAGGGCGAAGGCCGTGGGCTTGTTGGTCAGGCAGGCCAGGCGCAGACCTGCGCCACGCAGCGCCATCAGGCCTTGCCGCACGCCGGGGTAGACGCTGGAGTAACGCCCGTTGATGGCCAGGTAGTGGTGCTGGTAGCGCTCCCATGCACGGGGGTAGAGCGCTTCTATTTTGCAAGCATCAGGTGCTTGCCCTGACTGCATCAGCACAGCTTGAAGTACCGCGCGCAGCAAATGCTCGCTGCCCTTGCCCACCATGTGTTCGATGAGCTCGGGCGCAATGGCCGGAAGCTGCAGATCCTCCAGCATGCCGCCCAGCGCCTGGGCAAAGTCGCCCAGGGTGTCCACCATGGTGCCGTCCAGGTCGATGATGGCGGCGTCTATCGCCTGCAGCCCCGGTGTCGTCATTGCCGCTCCATTCCCATGCACAAGTTACAGCCCACGCCCGGCGGGCACGCGGCGCGCAGTGTAAGCCAGCCCCTGTGCGCCCAGTCCGACAGGCGCTGGCGCGCGGCGCGTACAGACGCGCCGCCGGTCAGGGTTTAGGCTGGCGGGTTGTCCCATCAGTCACGAGAGGAGCCACCATGCCCAGCCAGCGTTTCGCCCTGCTGCTGCCCGCCGCCGTGCTGCTGTGCGCCAGCGCCGCAGCGCAGACGAACACCATCCACGGCCAGTACCTGAAGGATCGCGCGGCCTGCGCCAGTGAACCCGAGGCCAGCCGCGCGGCCTGCCTGCGCGAGGCCGGCGCCGCCCAGCAGGCCGCGCGCCTGGGCGAGCTGAGCAGCGCCAGCGCCAGCGTCTACGAGCACAACGCGCTGGCGCGCTGCGAGGTGTTCAAGGCGCCCGAGGACAAGTCCGACTGCCTGGCGCGCATGGGCGCCAAGGCCGTCGTGCAGGGCTCGGTAGAGGGCGGCGGGCTGCTGCGCGAGTCAGTCCGGCACTACACCATCCCGGCCCAGTGAGGCCATGAAGGGTCACGCCAGCGCGGCACGCATGGCGTCGATGACGGCACGGTAGTCCGGCTTGCCGAAGATGGCACTGCCGGCGACGAAGGTGTCGGCGCCGGCGTCGGCCACGCGGCGGATGTTGTCGGCCTTGATGCCGCCGTCGACCTCCAGGCGTATGTCCTTGCCAGAGGCATCGATGCGCTTCCTGGCCGCATCAACCTTGCGCAGCGTGCTATCAATAAAGCTTTGACCGCCAAAGCCGGGGTTGACGCTCATGAGCAGGATCAGGTCGATGTCCTCGATGAGCCAGTCCAGCACATCCAGCGGCATGGCCGGGTTGAA
>JAFEES010000396.1 GCA_018240995.1 Pseudomonadota bacterium
GGCATATGATGAACGCGCCTAAGTTATTGATAAACCTGCTGTATCGGGCTTCGGCGTAGTCCAGCAAAGTTCGGTGCTGGAGTCATCCTGAAATGAAAAATGGCCCCCACGCTGCCTCGCTTCGCGTAGTCCGCTGCCCCCCGAGGGGGCGCTTTTCATCTTGGGGCGGCCCGGCGATGAAAAAAGCCCTCCGTGGAGGGCTGTTCGCGGGGGGCGGGCACGGCTTAGCCGTGGCGCTTGCCCGGGTTCTTCTTGCTGCGCGTGGCCACGCCGCGCTCCAGGCTCACGCGCTGGCCGCGGCCCTGGGTGGCCAGGGGCATGCCGGGCATGGGGGTGGGACGGGGGGTGCGCTTGCGGTCGGCTTCGGTGACGATTTTGTTGCCCATGATGGCTCCTGCGATGAAATGGCAATGAAAACCCGCTATTAGGCCATATTTGCGATCATCCCTCGCAGTTTTGGGGGCTGGCAGGCCATAGGCGTCGGGCATCGGCAAGCTTTTTCACTATCAAATACCTAGCTTCAGGCACTGCATAGACAATGCTTTACAAGCGGTTTGACAGGTATTGGCTGCTGGCTTGAGCCGATTGACGCTGTGGCGCATAGGCACCAAGAATCGCGCCTTCGTTGCAACAAAGGGTGGGCGACCATGAAGCGATTGCTCAGTACTCTACAGGCCAGCCTGGCCCAATCCCCCGTGCCCATGGCCGTGGAGCTGCCGGGTGGGCTGCGGCTGGGCGATGCCAACGCCCCCGTGCGCCTGCATTTCCGCGACCGCATGGCCGTCGTGGCCCTGGCCATGGGCGAGGTCGGCAACGTCGGCACCGCCATCGTCGAGGGCCGCGTACAGGTCGAGGGCAGCATGCGCCAGGTCATGGCCGCCGCCGCGGCCACGCTGCGCTCGGATCCGGCGCGCGACGAACATGCCCATTGGTGGCGCCGCGTGCTGCAGCGCGCGCGCTCCAGGGCGGCGCACACGCGGGCGCGCGATGCGCTGCATATCGAGCAGCACTACGACCTGTCCGACGATTTTTACGCACTGTGGCTGGACCCGCGGCGCGTCTATTCCTGCGCCTACTACCGCAGCGCCGACATGACGCTGGCCCAGGCGCAGCAGGCCAAGCTCGATCACATCTGCAAGAAGCTCATGCTGCGCCCCGGCGAGCGTTTCCTCGACATTGGCGCCGGCTGGGGCGGCCTGCTGCTATGGGCGGCCGAGCATTACGGCGTGGATGCCACCGGCATCACGCTGTCGCACCACCAGCATGCCTACGTGCAGCGCCTCATCGCGGAGCGCGGCCTGCAGGGCCGGGTGCGCATGCACCTGCTGGACTACCGCGCGCTGCAGGTGGATCAGCCCTTTGACAAGATCGCCTCGGTGGGCATGTTCGAGCATGTGGGCCACGCGCACATGGCGCAGTACTTCGCCACCATCTGGCGCCTGTTGCGCCCGGGCGGCCTGCTGATGAACCACGGCATCACCTCCGGGGGGCTGGACAACACCGCCGGCCTGGGCGCCGGCATGGGCGACTTCATCGAGCGCTACATCTTCCCCGGCGGTGAGCTGCTGCACGTGAGCGTGGCGCTGCAGGAGATTGCCGGCGCCGGCCTGGAGATGCTGGACACGGAAAACCTGCGCCCGCATTACGCGCGCACGCTATGGGCCTGGTCGGACGCGCTGGAGGCGCGCCTGGACGAGGCGCTGCGCATCCTCGTCAGCCAGCATGGGCAGGAGCAGGGCGAGAAGTCGCTGCGCGCCTATCGCCTGTACCTGGCCGGCTGCGCGCTGGCCTTCGAGCATGGCTGGGTGGCGCTGCACCAGATACTGGCGGCGCGGCCCGACGGTGATGCCGACGGCGGCGTGCCCAAGGGGGCGCAGTGCGACTATCCTTTCAATCGCGCCTACATGTACCCCGCCTGAACCCATGTTTGGAGCCGCCATGCTGTTCAAATTCAAATCCCGCGCCACGGCCGACCTGATCATGCTGGAGCCCAATGGCCGCCAGCTGCTGCAGATCATCGGCAAGAACCCCGACGCGCCCCACGGCATCGTGACCGCGGCGCAGATTGCCGCCGCCATCGCCGCGCTGGAGGCCGCCGTGATTGCCGACGAAGCGGCGCGCGCCGCACCCGCGGCGCCGGTCGATGACGGCGAGGCCGAGGCCGACGAACAGGGCGCCGCGCAGGACAAGGTGCGCCTGCGCCAGCGCGCCGCGCCCTTCATCGACATGCTGCGCCGCAGCGCCGCCGAAGGGCACGACGTGGTCTGGTAAGCCCCGGGGCGGGGCTTATTCCGTTTTCAAATCATTCGTGTCTAGGCGCGAAGCCGTAGACAGTGCTGTAGCACGACAAGGC
>JAFEES010000397.1 GCA_018240995.1 Pseudomonadota bacterium
ATCATCGGTGAAGAGCTGTCCGCCGTGCGCCAGGAGTTCGGTCAAACCAAGCTGGGGGCCCGGCGCAGCGAGATCGAGCACAGCGCGCAAGACCTGTCCACCGAGGATCTGATCACGCCCACCGACATGGTGGTGACGCTCTCGCACACCGGCTATATCAAGAGCCAGCCCCTATCCGAATACCGCTCGCAAAAGCGCGGCGGGCGCGGCAAGCAGGCCACGGCGACCAAAGAAGACGACTGGATAGACCAGCTCTTCATCGCCAACACGCACGACTACATACTGTGCTTTTCCAACCGCGGCCGGCTGTACTGGCTGAAGGTGTGGGAAGTGCCTGCCGGTTCGCGCAACTCGCGCGGGCGACCCATCGTCAACATGTTCCCGCTGCAGGACGGCGAGAAGATCAACGTGGTGCTGCCGCTCACGGGCGAGATGCGTACCTTCCCGGCCGACCACTACGTGTTCATGGCGACCAGCATGGGCACGGTGAAGAAGACGGCGCTCGATGAATTCAGCAATCCGCGCAAGGGCGGGATCATCGCCGTGAACCTGGACGATGGTGATTACCTCATCGGCGCGGCGCTGACCGACGGCCAGCACGACGTGATGCTGTTCAGTGACGGCGGCAAGGCCGTGCGCTTCGATGAGAACGACGTGCGGCCCCTGGGCCGCCAGGCGCGCGGCGTGCGCGGCATGATGCTCGAAGAA
The DNA here is from genome assembly GCA_018240995.1 of Pseudomonadota bacterium. Taxonomy (GTDB): domain Bacteria; phylum Pseudomonadota; class Gammaproteobacteria; order Burkholderiales; family Burkholderiaceae_C; genus Alicycliphilus. The sequence continues at coordinate 709 of JAFEES010000397.1, forward strand.
GGCCAGAGCGTGATCGCCATGTTGGTGGCCGAGGACGAGACGCAAAGCGTGCTCACAGCCACCGAGAACGGCTACGGCAAGCGCACTTCAATTGTCGAATACACGCGCCACGGCCGCGGCACCAAGGGCATGATCGCCATCCAGCAAAGCGAGCGCAACGGCCGCGTCGTGGCCGCCACGCTGGTGCATGCCGACGACGAGATCATGCTCATTACCGACACCGGCGTGCTGGTGCGCACGCGCGTCTCCGAAATTCGCGAACTGGGCCGCGCCACGCAGGGCGTGACGCTGATCTCGCTGGACGAGGGCGCCAAGCTCAGCGGCCTGCAGCGCATCGTGGAGAACGACGCCAATGCGAGCGACGCGGACGGGACTGACACACCGCCCGCCGCCGACAATTGAACCTAAAAACCATAGCTGCCAGCGCATACTCAATAATCTCTGGCAGCACATTTGACTCATCGCCATGAATCGCCCCTACAACTTCTCGGCCGGCCCGGCCGCCATTCCCGAAGAGGTGCTGCAGCGCGCTGCGGCGGAGATGCTGGACTGGCATGGCAGCGGCATGGGCGTGATGGAGATGAGCCACCGCGGCAAGGAGTTCATCAGCATCTACGAGCAGGCGGAGGCCGACCTGCGCGAGCTGCTGGCCGTGCCGTCGGAGTTCAAAATCTTGTTCATGCAGGGCGGCGGCATTGCCGAAAACGCCATCGTGCCGCTGAACCTCTCGCGCGCCGCCACCGTGGACTTCGTGGTCACCGGCAGCTGGAGCCTGACGTCGCGCAAGGAGGCCGCCAAGTACGCGGCCGAGGTGCACACCGCGGCATCGGGCGAGGCCAGCGGCTTCACCACCCTACCCGACCCGGCCGGCTGGCAGCTGTCGCGCGGCGCCAGCTACCTGCATATCTGCAGCAACGAGACCATCCACGGCATCGAATTCCACGAGCTGCCCGACCTGAAGAGCCTGGGCAGCGAAGCGCCGCTGGTGATCGATTTTTCCTCGCATGTGGCCTCGCGCCCCGTCGATTGGGGCCGCGTCGGCCTGGCCTTTGGCGGAGCGCAAAAGAACATCGGCCCGGCCGGGTTGACCATGGTCATCGTGCGCGAGGATCTGCTGGGCCAGGCCCTCCCTGCCTGCCCCAGTGCCTTCGATTATCGTGTCGTGGCCGACAACCAGTCCATGTACAACACGCCGCCGACCTGGGGCATCTACATGGCGGGACTGACCTTCCAGTGGCTCAAGCGCCAGCGCGAAGGCGAACTCACCGGCGTCGCCGCCATGGAGGCACGCAACATCGCCAAGGCGCGGCTGCTGTATGACTTCATCGACGCCTCGCCGTTCTATTTGAACAAGGTGGCGGCCAACTGCCGCTCGCGCATGAACGTGCCGTTCTTCCTGCACGACGAAAGCCGCAACGACGCCTTCCTGGCCGGCGCCAAAGAGCGCGGCCTGTTGCAGCTCAAGGGCCACAAGTCGGTCGGCGGCATGCGTGCCAGCATCTACAACGCCATGCCGCTGGCGGGCGTGCAGGCACTGGTGGACTACATGCGCGAATTCGAACGCCAGCACGCCTAATGCCTAGTACAGCAACACGGAAATATCGAAACATGAAAGCGCGCCTTCGCCCCCAT
>JAFEES010000398.1 GCA_018240995.1 Pseudomonadota bacterium
CTGTAGCACGACAAGGCGAAGCAACAACGACACGGGTGATTTAGAAATGGAATTACTTGGCGGCGGCGTCGGGCAGCTCGATCTTGACCTCGAGCACCTCCAGGTCGTCCTGGCGCTCGAAGTGCACCTTCAGGTCGTCGGGGTTGATCTTCACGTACTTGGAGATCACCGCCACCAGCTCGCGCTGCAGCGCCGGCAGGTAGTCGGGCTTGCCGGCGTTGCGGCCGCTGCGCTCATGCGCCAGGATGATCTGCAGGCGCTCCTTGGCGACCGCGGCGGTCTTTTTCTTCTCGCCAAGCAGAAAGGACAGCAGGGACATGGCCGCTTACCTCCCGCCGAAGATGCGCTTGAAGAAGCCCGGCTTGACGGCCTCGGTGAAGCGCAGGGGCTTGTCCTCGCCGCGAAAGCGCGCCACCACGTCCTTGTAGGCCTCGGACACGTCGGTGCCCGCCAGGTGGATCGCCGGCAGGCCCTGGTTGGAGGCCTGCAGCACGCTCTCGGACTCGGGGATCACGCCGATGAGCTTGATGCGCAGAATGTCCTGGATGTCCTCCAGGCCCAGCATCTGGCCGTCTTCCACGCGGTTCGGGTTGTAGCGCGTGATCAAGAGGTGCTCCTTGATTGGCTCCAGGCCCTCGATGGCGCGCTTTGTCTTGCTGCTGAGCATGCCCAGGATGCGGTCGGAGTCGCGCACCGAGGACACCTCGGGGTTGGTCACCAAGAGCGCCTCGTCGGCGAAATGCATGGCCATCAGCGCGCCGCTCTCGATGCCCGCGGGCGAGTCGCAGACGATGTAGTCAAAGCCCATGTCGGCCAGGTCCTTGAGCACCTTCTCCACGCCCTCCTGCGTCAGCGCGTCCTTGTCGCGCGTCTGGCTGGCGGCGAGCACGAACAGGTTCTCGCACTGCTTGTCCTTGATCAGCGCCTGGTTCAGGTTGGCCTCGCCCTGGATCACGTTGATCAGGTCATACACCACGCGGCGCTCGCAGCCCATGATGAGATCCAGGTTGCGCAGGCCGACGTCGAAGTCGATGACGGCGGTCTTGTGGCCGGCGAGCGCCAGGCCCGATGCGAAGGCGGCACTGGTGGTGGTCTTGCCCACGCCTCCCTTGCCGGAGGTCACGACGACGATTTTGGCCATGTTCTGCTGGGTCCTTGCGTTGCTTGTCGAGCGGATATGAATCGGTAAAAAAAGGGCTACAACGGCTCTATGAGCAGCTTTTCGCCTTCGAGCCGCACCTGCGCCGGCTTGCCGCGCACGCTGTAGGGCAGCTCGGTCTCGGTGGTGCGGTAAATGCCCGCCACGGAGACCAGCTGCGGCTCCAGGCAGGTGCTGAAGATGCGCGCGCTGGTGTCGCCGCGCGCGCCGGCAATGGCGCGGCCGCGCAGCGGGGCGTAAACGTGAATGTTGCCGTCGGCAATCACCTCGGCACCAAAGCTGACCATGGCCAGCACCACCAGATCCGAGCCGCGCGCATACACCTGCTGGCCCGAGCGCAGCGGCTTGTCCACCACCAGCGCGCCGGGGGCGGGGGCCGGCACCGGTACTTCGACCGGCACTTGCACTTCCCGCACCACCTCGCGGATAACCTCGCGCGGCTGGGCCCGGCCTGCAGGCACATCAGGCGCGGCGATCAGGCCCGCGGCATGGGCCGCGGCCATCTGCGCCGGGCTGCCGCCGCGCACGGCCACCGGCTGGGTGCGGTGGCTGCGCAGCAGCTGCACCAGGGCGGCGAAGTCTATGGGTTGCTCTTCGGCCTGCACGGCCGAGAGGTCGATCAGCACCGGGTCGTTGTCGAAGAACTCGGGATCGTCGGCGCTGCGGGCGGCCAGATCGGCGGCCACGCTGGCCACGTCCACCGTCTTCAGCACCATGGCCACCACGGACAGCTGGGCGCTCTTGAGGTCTAGATGGGTGCGGGCCTGGCCCGCCGTGTCAACGGCCATGGAACGAGGGGGGTGGAGAAAAGGCGCCACGACGCGGCGCCTCAAAGCCATAAAGTGTACCAATGCAGCCATGGCCGACTGCATCAGGACGTGTCTGCGCCACGGCGCACAGCTTGGGGACGCGGATGCGGTTGATGATCAACAAGCCCGAGAGCGCGAGTCACGCCTCCCGGCAAGAATCGCCCCGCCCAGGCGTTTAGACTCGCCGGCGCGCCACGGGCCACCACGGCCGCCTGCGAGCGTGAACTTTACTTTCCAAAGAAAGAGCATGTATGTTTGACAGCATCCCCCCCCCCCCCCCACCCCCCCCCCCCCCTGCCCGCCTCCTGCCTACCGCCTCCTTCCCGCCCCGCCCGCCGGCACCCTCGCGGCCCGCCGCCCGCCCCG
>JAFEES010000399.1 GCA_018240995.1 Pseudomonadota bacterium
TGGGCAAGGCCATCGAGCATGAGTACAAGCTGTTCGACCTGCTGCGCCGCCCGGATGTGGACTACGCCAGCCTCATGAGCCTGGACGGTGGCAAGTACGCCAGCAGTGCTGTTTCACGTGAAACCCTGGGCGATCTGAGCGCGCCGGTGGTTGAGCAGGTGGAGATTGCCGCCAAGTATTCCGGCTACATAGACCGGCAAAAGGACGAGGTGCAGCGCGCCGCGCATTTCGAGAAGCTGCGCCTGCCCGATGATCTGGACTACATGCAGGTGGCGGCCCTGTCCATTGAGGTGCGCCAGAAGCTGCAAAAGCACCGGCCCGAGACCCTGGGCCAGGCCTCGCGCATCTCGGGCGTGACCCCGGCGGCCATCTCGCTGCTGATGGTGCATTTGAAGAAGGGCGGCTTCAAGGGCTTTGCCGCCGAGGCTGCCGCATGAGTGCGCTGGCAGTATTGCAAAGTGGCGCCCAGGCCCTGGGCCTGAGCTTGAGCGAGGGCCAGACTACGCGGTTGCTGGGCTTTCTGGCCCTGCTGCAAAAGTGGAACAAGGTCTACAACCTGACGGCGGTGCGCGACCCCGGGGAGATGCTGACGCACCACCTGCTCGACAGCCTGGCGGCGGTGCCTCCGCTGCGCCGCCATTTGGCGCAGCAGGGCGGGGCGGGGCGGCGCCTGCTGGACGTGGGCAGCGGTGGCGGCCTGCCGGGCGTGGTGTTCGCCATCTGCTGCCCTGAACTGGACGTGAGCTGCGTGGATACGGTGGCCAAGAAGGCGGCCTTCATACAGCAGGCGGCGGCCACGCTTGGGTTGGCCAACCTGCATGGCATCCATGCGCGGGTGGAGACACTGTCCGGCCCGTTCGATGTGATCAGCTGCCGCGCCTTCGCATCCCTGGTCGACTTCACCGGCTGGTCGCGCCAGGCCCTGGCGCCGCAGGCCGTGTGGCTGGCCATGAAGGGCCGCCACCCGCACGACGAGATAGCCGCGCTGCCCGCCGGCGTACAGGTGTTTCACGTGGAACAACTGGCCGTGCCCGGCCTGGCGGCCGAGCGCTGCATCTGCTGGATGAGGCCCGTCGCGTAAACTCGGGGCCTTCCCCCTCGAAACTTGCGGGCCCCCATGTTCGGCATTGCTGACTACGGCGCATTCGTCGCCGCCATCATTTTGTTTCTCGCCATTCCCGGGCCGGGCAACCTGGCGATCATCACCTCCACGGCCAAGGGCGGCGTGCGCGCCGGCATGGCCGCCTGCTTTGGCGTCATCGCCGCCGACCAGGTGCTGATGTGGCTGGCCGTGGCCGGCGTGGCCGGTTTGCTGGCGGCCTACCCGGCGGCCTTTGCGGCCGTGCAGTGGCTGGGCGCGGCGTACCTGGGCTGGATGGGCTACAGGATGCTCACCGCCAAGCCCGGCCAGGCGCCGGTCGTGAACATCAGGCCGCGCCACTATTTCCGCCAGGGGGCGGTGATCACGCTGCTCAACCCCAAGGCCATCGTGTTCTACATGGCCTTCTTCCCGCTGTTCGTGAATCCGGCCACGCACCGTGGCCTGGTCACCTTTGCCGCCATGGCGGCGACCATCGCCGCGCTCACCTTTGTGTACTGCCTGATCGTCACGCTGCTCACGCAGCACATGGCCGAGCGCATGCGTGCCAACCCCATGCTGGTGCGCGCGCTGGAGAAGCTGGCGGGCGTTTTCCTTATCGGCTTCGGCGTCAAGCTGGCCATCTCCAAGTAAACCTGACGGGACTGCATGGCCAAGATCTTCTGCATTGCCAACCAAAAGGGTGGCGTGGGCAAGACCACCACCTCCGTGAACCTGGCCGCGGGCCTGGCAAAAATAGGCCAGCGCGTGCTGCTCGTCGACCTGGATCCGCAGGGCAACGCCACCATGGGCTCGGGCGTGGACAAGCGCGCGTTGGCGCTCAGCGTGTACGACGTGCTGCTGGAGTCTGCCAGTGTGAAGGAGGCAGCGGTGGCGGCCGAGCAGTGTGGCTACCAGGTGCTGGGCGCAAACCGTGAACTGGCCGGCGCCGAGGTGGAACTAGTGGAGCTGGAGCGGCGCGAAAAGCGCCTCAAGGCGGCGCTGACCGAGGTCGACAAGGACTACGACTTCGTGCTCATAGACTGCCCGCCGTCATTGAGCATGCTGACCCTGAACGGCCTGTGCAGCGCACATGGCGTGATCGTGCCCATGCAGTGCGAATACTTCGCGCTGGAAGGCCTGACGGATCTGGTCAACACCATCAAACAGGTGCACGCCAACCTGAACCGTGACCTGCAGATCATCGGCCTGCTGCGCGTCATGTTCGACCCACGCATCACGCTGCAGA
>JAFEES010000039.1 GCA_018240995.1 Pseudomonadota bacterium
GGGCAAGGACGGCTACAGGCTCACGCTGAAGATGCCCTGCTACCTGCCCGTGATGCAGTTCGCCAAGAGCAGCGCGCTGCGCGAGCGGCTTTACCACGCTTTTGTCACCCGTGCCTCCGACCAGGCCGAGGGCGACGCCGCGCGCTTTGACAACAGCGCCGTGATGGCCGAGATCCTGGCGCTGCGCCAGGAAGAGGCGCGGCTGCTGGGCTACGACAACTTCGGCCAAGTCTCGCTGGTGCCCAAGATGGCACACACGCCGGACCAGGTCACGCATTTCCTGCGCGATCTCGCCCAGCGCGCGCGCCCCTTTGCCGAGAAGGACGTGGCCGACCTGCGCGCCTTCGCCCGCGAACAAGTGGCGCTCAATGACCCGCAGGCCTGGGACTGGCCCTACATCTCGGAGCAGCTCAAGGAGGCGCGCTACGCCTTCAGCGAGCAGGAGCTCAAGCAATACTTCCCGGCGCCCAAGGTGCTGGCCGGCCTGTTCAAGATCGTCGAGACGCTGTTCGAGGTGGCGATCCGCCGCGACCAGGCGCCCGTCTGGCACAGCGCCGTGGAGTTCTACCGCATCGAACGCGGCGGCCAGCTGGTGGGCCAGTTCTACCTGGATCAGCCGGCGCGCCAGGGCAAACGCGGCGGCGCCTGGATGGACGACGCGCGCACGCGCTGGCTGCGCCCCGACAACGGCCAACTGCAAACGCCCGTGGCCTACCTGGTGTGCAACTTTGCCGAGGGCGTGGCGGGCCGCCCGCCACTGCTCACGCATGACGACGTGATCACGCTGTTCCACGAATTCGGCCATGGCCTGCAACACATGCTCACCCAGGTCAACGAGCGCGATGTCTCGGGCATCAGCGGCGTGGAATGGGACGCGGTGGAGCTGCCCAGCCAGTTCATGGAAAACTTCTGCTGGGAATGGGAGGTTCTGCGCCACATGACCGCCCATGTGGACTCGGGCGAGCCCCTGCCGCGCCAGCTCTACGACAAGATGATCGCCGCCAAGAACTTCCAGGCCGGCATGCAGACCCTGCGCCAGATCGAGTTTTCGCTGTTCGACATGCTGCTGCACACCGAGCATGACCCGCAGGGCGACCTGCTGGCGCTGCTCTCGCGCGTGCGTGACGAGGTGGCGGTGCTGAGGCCCCCGGCATTCAGCCGCACGGCCCACACCTTCAGCCACATCTTTGCCGGCGGCTATGCGGCCGGCTACTACAGCTACAAATGGGCCGAGGTGCTCAGCGCCGACGCCTACGCCGCCTTCGAGGAAAGCACCGGCGCCGACGGCGCGCCCAGCCTGGAGACCGGCCGGCGCTACCGCCAGGCCATCCTGGAAGCGGGCGGCAGCCGCCCGGCCATGGAGTCCTTCAAGGCCTTCCGCGGTCGCGAACCGACGCTGGACGCCTTGCTGCGCCACCAGGGCATGGCTTGATAAAAAGTGAGCTGCATGCGCTTGTCTATCAATGTATTTCAGCTGTGTTCAGCATAAAACCTGCGATAGGCCAGAGCGAACAGCTATTGTTTTTGAGAACCGCACAGGATTAGCCGCATGACCATCCTTCGCTTTGTTGCCTCCTACGCCGCTCTCGCCGCCCTCACCGCGCTGGCCACGGCCGCGCAGGCCCAGCAGGTCTACCGCATCGTCGGGCCCGACGGCAAGGTCACGTTCTCAGACCGCGCACCCAGTGCCGGGGCCGAAGGGGCACCGGTAACCAGCGGCCAGCGCGGCGGCAATGCCAATGACGCCCTGCCCTACCAGCTGCGCCAAGTGGCGGCGCGCTTTCCCGTCACGCTGTACACCGGCAACGACTGCCAGCCCTGCAACGGCGCACGCAACCTGCTCATCAACCGCGGCGTGCCCTTCACCGAGCGCACCATCACCAGCAACGAGGACATAGACGCGCTCAAGCAATTGAGCGGCGTGGCCAGCCTGCCGTTCGGCACCATAGGCGGCCAGCAGCTCAAGGGCTTTTCCGACAGCGAATGGAGCCAGTACCTGGACGCCGCCGGCTACCCGGCGCAGTCGCAGCTGCCGCCCAGCTATCGCCGCCCGGCGCCCATGCCGCTGGTGGCGGTCAAGCCGGCGGCGCCGGCCGCCGAAACCGCGGCACCAACGGCACCAACGGCCGCAACACCCACCGCACGCCCGGCACCCGCGCCGGCCGCGGGCAAGTCGCCGAGCAACCCGGCGGGCATCATCTTTTAACGGTTTCAGAACTGCAGCGTGCGCACGCCCTGCGCCGTGCCCAGCAGGCAGACATGGGCCTTCTGGTGCGCGAACACGCCCACGGTGACCACGCCGGGCCACTGGTTCACCTGGCTCTCAAAGGCCAGCGGCTCGGTGATCTGCAAGCCGCGCACGTCCAGGATGTGCTGGCCGTTGTCGGTCACCAGCGGCTGGCCGTCTTTGCGGCGCAGCGTGGCCTGGCCGCCCATGGCGGCAAAGCGGCGCGCGATCTGCGCCGCGGCCATCGGAATCACCTCCACCGGCAGCGGGAAGGCGCCCAGGGTCTTGACCAGCTTGGACTCGTCGGCGATGCAGACAAAGCGCTCGGCCAGCGCCGCGACGATCTTCTCGCGCGTCAGCGCCGCGCCGCCGCCCTTGACCATGTAGCCGCGGCCGTCGATCTCGTCGGCGCCGTCGATGTACACGGAAAGCGAAGCCACCTCATTGGCATCGAACACGGCAATGCCCATAGCCTTCAGCCGCGCCGTGCTGGCCTCGGAACTCGACACCGCGCCGCGGATGCTGTCCTTCATCGTCGCCAGCGCATCTATGAATTTGTTCACCGTGGAGCCCGTGCCCACGCCCACGATCTCGCCGGGCACCACGTAATGCAGCGCGGCCTGGCCGACCAGGGTCTTGAGTTCTTCTTGGGAAAGCGTGGAGGGTGCAGTCATGGGGGAAAATCGCGAGTGAACCTGTAATTATCACTATGTCGCTGCTCCCCTACGCCCTCGCCCGCCCATTTCTCTTCGGCATGGATGCCGAAGCCGCCCACGAACTGACCATGGACATGCTGGCACGCGGCCAGCACACGCCGCTGCAATGGGCCTGGTGCAATGACACCGTGAGCGACCCCATCACGCTCGCCGGCCTGCGCTTTCCCAACCGCGTAGGCCTGGCCGCCGGCCTGGACAAGAACGCCCGCTGCATAGACGCGCTGGCCGCCATGGGCTTTGGCTTTGTCGAGGTCGGCACCGTCACCCCCAAGGGCCAGCCGGGCAACCCCAAGCCGCGCATGTTTCGCCTGCCCCAGGCGCGCGCCCTCATCAACCGCCTGGGTTTCAACAACGAGGGGCTGGACGCCTTCATCGCCAACGTGCAGCAATCCCAGGTACGCAGGCAGGGCAAGCCGCTGCTGCTGGGCCTGAACATAGGCAAGAACGCGGCCACGCCCATCGAGGACGCCACACGCGACTACCTTACGTGCCTGGAGGGCGTGTACCCGCATGCCGACTACGTGACGGTGAACATCAGCTCGCCCAACACCAAGAACCTGCGCGCGCTGCAAAGTGACGAGGCACTGGATGGCCTGCTCGGCGCCATCGCCGCGCACCGCGAAAAGCTCGCTACGGCCCAGGGCCGGCGCGTACCCATCTTCGTGAAGATTGCCCCCGACCTGGACGAAAGCCAGGTCGGCGTGATTGCCGCCACCTTGACGCGCCACGGCATGGACGGCGTGATTGCCACCAACACCACCATCAGCCGCGACGCCGTGCAAGGCCTGCCGCATGCCGGGGAAACCGGCGGCCTGAGCGGCGCACCCGTGCTGGCGGCCAGCAACGCCGTCATCGCGCAACTGCGCGCGGCGCTGGGGTCGACCTATCCCATCATCGGCGTGGGCGGCGTCATGAGCGCCGAGGACGCGGTCAGCAAAATCCGCGCCGGCGCCGACGTGGTGCAGATCTACACCGGCCTGATCTACGAAGGCCCGGCCCTGGTCGGCCGCGCCGCGCGTGCCATCCGGGCCATGCGCTAAGGGCCACAAACAACAAGGGCCGCATACGCGGCCCAGTGGAGATGAAGGCGGGCGATCAACCGCGGCGCATGCGCAAGATGGCGGGCAGCACCACCCCCACCCAGCGCATCACGCGATTCGGTCCGGCCAATGCGGCAACGCCCGCAACAGCGCCTAGCGCCAGAGGGTGCAACCGTGCAAACGTCAGTAAGCGCGTCAGCAGTGGATCGTTCGGATCCACACGCCCTTGCGTGGCGGTAGTGGCGCGCGCCTGGCGCAAGGCCTGGCGGCGCGTGCGCAGGCGCTCGCGCTGCGCGTGTATGCGGTCGAGCACCAGTTGCTGCTGCGGCGTGGGTGTGGGGCTTGTCGGGGGCATCACAGTTGCTCCTTGACCGCGCGCCAATCATGCGCCAGCTCGCGACGCGTAAGCGCAAAGGCGCTGTGCGCCTGGCGCGCCATGGACAGCAGCAGCGCCAGCACCGCGCCACAGGCCACGCACCACAGTGCTGCCAGCAACCAGGCCACCATGGCACGCTGGGGCGTGTCCCAGAACTGCACCAGCACCGCTGCGGACAGCAGCAGCAGGCTCACCACGCCCAAAACACCAAAGATGACCAGCAGCAGCGCCAGCAAGGCCAGACGGCGCTTGTGGTCGGCCCACTCCAGCCGCGCCAGCTCCAGGCGGTCTTCGACCGCGATCGCACCCTCGCTCATGGCGGAGCGCCAACGCGCCGCCAAGCCCTGCAGGTTCAGCAACGCGGCCCAGTTCACGCGCCCCATCGGCGGGTCAGCGGCGCGCCAGCAAGAAGCCCACCAGCGCACCCACGGCCAGCGCGGCGCTGGCCACGCGCCAAGGCTCGTCATGGGCGTAGCGATCGGCCGCGCGGGCTGCGTCCTTGGCCTGGTCGGCGGCCTGTTGCGCGGCGCGCACCGTGGCATCGCGCACGGTCTGGATGCCGTCGTCCAGGCGCTGGCGCAGTTGCTTGATTTCTGGAACGCCGTCCAGATCGCGGTTGGCCAGCAGGCCACGCAGGTCACTGACCAGCTTTTCGAGCTCGCCCTGGGTGGTGGAAACGGTTTCGGATACGGAGGACATGGATAAGCCTTTCATAGCAGGAAACAACGGCAACACGCCATGCATGGCGCTCATGCGGGCGAATGCTTCATCTTAGCCCAGCCGGGGCGATTGCAAAACGATTCTTGGCGACGCAAGCGTGCGCATCATGTGCGCAACAGGTCTGCCACATGCGCGCCTATGGCCAGCGCACTGGTCAGGCCGGGCGATTCGATGCCAAACAGATTCACCAGCCCGGCCACGCCATGCTGGCGTGGCCCCTGGATCAGGAAGTCCGCCGCCGGCTCATCCGGGCCGTGGATCTTCGGGCGTATGCCGGCATAGCCCGCGGCCAGCGCGCCGTCCTGCAGGCCGGGCCAATACTTGCGCACCTCGGCATAAAAGCCCTGGCCGCGGCTGGCGTCCACCACCAGGTCGTCGGGGCCGTCCACCCATTGCACGTCGGGGCCAAACTTGGCCTGCCCGCCCAGATCCAGCGTCAGGTGCACGCCCAGGCCAGCGGCCTCGGGCACGGGGTAGATCAAATGGCTGAAGGGCGCGCGGCCCGACAGAGTGAAGTAGTTGCCCTTGGCATAGGCCGCACGCGGCACCAGGGCAGGGTCCAGCCCGGCGAAGCTGCGCGCCAGGTCTGGCGCATGCAGGCCGGCCGCATTGACCACCGTGCGTGCGCTGATGCAGGTGCCGTCTTCTGCTTCCAAATGTATAGCGTCTGACGCACATTGAGCCTTACCCAGCGGCGAATTAAGCGCCAGAATGCCGCCTGCATTCTCCAGGTCACCCAGCAGCGCCAGCATGAGCGCATGGCTGTCCACGATGCCGGTGCTGGGCGACAGCAGCGCGGCCACGCATTCCAGTTCGGGCTCCAGCGCCCGCGCCTCGTCCCGCGTGAGCCATTGCAGGTCATGCACACCATTGGCCGCCGCGCGTTGCCGGATGCCCTCGAGCTGCGCCTGCTGCTCGGGCGCGGTGGCCACGATGAGCTTGCCGCAGCGGCTGTGCGGCAGGCCGCGCGCGGCGCAATAGTCGTACAGCATGGCCTTGCCCTGCACGCACAGCCGCGCCTTGAGCGAGCCCTGGGGGTAGTAAATGCCGGCGTGAATCACCTCGCTGTTGCGCGAGCTGGTTTCGGTTCCGATGGCGTTCGCCGCCTCCAGCACCAAGACCTCACGACCATCCAGGGCCAGCGCCCGCGCCACGGCCAGGCCCACGACACCGGCGCCGACGACAATGCAATCGACCAAGTCACTCATGGTTTCCTCCGTTCAAAAATCTGGGAGATGCAATCAGGCAACAAAAAACCCCTTGCAGGCAAGCCTTGCAAGGGGTTGTGTTGGTGGGCGATACATGGATCGAACATGTGACCCCTGCCGTGTGAAGGCAGTGCTCTACCGCTGAGCTAATCACCCGATTTGTCGTTGTTGCGACAGCCTGCGATTATGGCATAGCTTTTGGCACCTCAATGGCGGTTCGCCAAATTGTTTTGCCGCCGCTGGACTTGTCCAGCTGCGCCAGCAGGTCTTCGTGCTCGGCCAGCTCCTGAGCGTTGGCGGCCAGCACCGGCAGCGCGAAGCGGCTCAGGTCTACGGCGGCGATCTTGATGCCGTCCGCGCCCGCGGGCGCCTCGTCCATGATCAAGAGCGCGTCCTGGCCGCGGGTCATGTTGATGTAGACGTCGGCCAGCAGTTCGGCATCGAGCAGCGCGCCGTGCAGCTGGCGGCCCGAGTTGTCTACCTCCAGGCGGTCGCACAGCGCGTCCAGCGAGTTGCGCTTGCCGGGGAACAGCTCCTTGGCCATGGCCAGGGTGTCGGTGACGCTGTCCACATGCGCGGCCAGCGGAGGCAGGCCGGCGAGCTCCAGCTCCTTGTCCAGAAAGCCGACGTCGAAGCCGGCGTTGTGGATGATGAGCTCGGCCCCCTGCAGGTATTGCAGGATGTCCTGCACGCAGTCGGCAAACTTGGGTTTGTCGCGCAAAAACTCGTTGCTGATGCCATGCACCTTGAGCGCGTCCTCGTGGCTGTCGCGCCCGGGGTTCAGGTACAGGTGCAGGTTGTTGCCGGTGAGCTTGCGGTTCACCAGCTCCACGCAACCCAGCTCGATGATGCGGTCGCCCCCTTGGGCGGACAGGCCGGTGGTCTCGGTGTCCAGGACGATCTGCCGGCTCATCAGTGGGCCTCCTTGGCGTGGTTGATCGTGTATTTGGGGATTTCAATGGTCAGATCCTGCTGCGCCAGAATGGCCTGGCAGGACAGGCGCGACTGCGGCTCCAGGCCCCAGGCGCGATCCAGCAGGTCTTCCTCTTCTTCCTCGGCCTCGTTCAGCGACTCATAGCCGCTGCGCACGATGACGTGGCAAGTGGTGCAGGCGCAGCTCATGTCGCAGGCGTGCTCGATCTTGATGTCGTGTTCCAGCAATGCCTCGCAGATGGAGGTGCCGGCGGGCGCGTTGATCTCGGCGCCCTCGGGGCAGTATTCGTGGTGCGGCAGGATTTTGATGACGGGCATATCTGGCAAATGAGTTAAAGCGAGCCGACGTTCTTGCCGGCCAACGCCTGGCGGATGCCGCGGTTCATGCGCCGGGCGGCGAAGGCCTCGGTGCCCTTGGCCAGGGCGCCGGTGGCGGCCTCGACGGTGGCGGCGTCGCGGCCGTCTTCAAGCCGGGCGCGCAACGCCTGCATCAGCCGATCCACGGCGGCGCGCTCGTCGGGGGTGAGCAGGTCGCCATCGGCGTCCAGTGCGCCCTGGGTGGCGATCAGCAGGCGGTCGGCATCGACGCGCGCCTCCACCAGGGCGCGCGCCTGCATGTCCTGCTGCGCGGTGGCAAAGCCGTCTTGCAGCATGCGGGCGATCTGCTCGTCGGAGAGGCCGTAGGACGGCTTGACGTCGATGCGCGCCTCCACACCGCCGATCTGCTCGCGCGCACTGACGTTGAGCAGGCCGTCGGCATCGACGGTGAAGGTCACGCGTATGCGTGCCGCGCCCGCGGCCATGGGCGGTATGCCGCGCAGCTCGAAGCGCGCCAGGCTGCGGCAGTCCTGCACCAGGTCGCGCTCGCCCTGCACCACATGGATGGCCAGGGCCGTCTGCCCGTCTTTGTAGGTGGTGAAGTCCTGGGCCTTGGCAGTGGGTATGGTCTCGTTGCGGCCCACGATGCGCTCAACCAGTCCGCCCATGGTCTCCAGCCCCAGAGACAGCGGGATCACGTCCAGCAGCAGCAAGTCGCCGGCGGTGTTGTTGCCGGCCAGCTGGTTGGCCTGTATGGCGGCGCCCAGGGCCACCACCTCGTCGGGGTTCAGGTTGGTCAAGGGCTCGCGGCCAAAAAAGTCGGCCACCGCCTCGCGCACCTGGGGCATGCGCGTGGAGCCGCCCACCAGCACCACGCCCTGCACTTCGTCACGCGCGATCTGCGCGTCGCGCAGCGCGCGGCGCACGGCCGCCAGCGAGCGCTGCGTGAGCGCGGACGTGACCGTGGCAAAGTCCGAGCGACTTACGTCAAATCTGGCCTCAGCGCCCGCAACACAGGTGCGGAAAGCTACAATTTCAGTAGTAGTCAAACCTTCCTTGCAGGCGCGTGCCGCCAGGCGCACCGCTGTCTTGTCCGCGGGTGTGAGCGCCTGCAGGCCCAGCTGCTGCAGCACCCAGTCGGCAAGAGCGGCATCGTAGTCGTCGCCCCCCAGGGCCGAGTCGCCGCCCGTGGCGATGACCTCGAACACGCCCTGGGTCAGGCGCAGTATGGAGATGTCGAAGGTGCCGCCGCCCAGGTCGTACACGGCGTAGACGCCCTCGGCGGCGTTGTCCAGGCCGTAGGCGATGGCCGCGGCCGTGGGTTCGTTGATCAGGCGCAGCAGGTTCAGGCCGGCCAGGCGCGCCGCGTCCTTGGTGGCCTGGCGCTGGGCGTCGTCGAAGTAGGCCGGCACGGTGATCACGGCGCCGTAGATGTCGCTGTCGAAGCTGTCCTCGGCACGAAAGCGCAGCGTGGCCAGGATCTCGGCGCTGACCTCGACGGGCGACTTCACACCGGCCACCGTGGCCAGGCTCAGCATGCCACCCGCGCCCTGCGGCGCCGCGAAGTCGTAGGGCAGCTTGTCATGCCCGGCGATGTCGGCCAGGCCCCGGCCCATGAAGCGCTTGACCGAGGCCACGGTGTTGGCCGGGTCTTGCGTCTGCGCCGCCGCGGCCTCGTGGCCTATGTGGCGTGAGCCGCCTGCAAGATAGCGCACCACCGAGGGCAGCAGCACCCTGCCCTGCGCGTCGGGCAGGCATTCGGCCACGCCATTGCGCACCGCGGCCACCAGCGAGTGGGTGGTGCCCAGGTCTATGCCCACGGCGAAGCGCCGCTGGTGTGGATCGGGCGACTGGCCGGGTTCGGAGATCTGCAAAAGCGCCATGGATGCTTGTACTGGAAGGCCCGCGGGGCGGGCAGGCAAAGGGCTTATTGTCCCAGTTGCTCGCGGCGCGATTCGATGTCTTGCGCAAATCGCGCAATGAACATGAGGGATCTGACCTCGCGCGCGGCACCGGCCCAGTCCTGCTGCGCGTCGATCAGCGCGGCGCAACGCGCCAGGGCGGCGGCGCGCGCGGCCTGGGTCTCGTTGTCAAGGGCATCAAGCTCGGCGGCGCCAGCGGCCTCGTCCAGCGCCTCGCGCCACTGCATCTGCTGCATCAAAAAGGCCGCGGGCATGGCCGTATTGTCCTCGGCACGTATCGGCGCGCCATGCAGCTCGCACAGGTAGCCGGCGCGCTTCAGCGGATCCTTCAGGCGCTGGTAGGCCTCGTTGATGCGCACCGACCACTGCATGGCCACGCGCTGCGCGGCCGCGCCCTGGGCTGCAAAGCGATCCGGGTGTGCCTCGCGCTGCAAATCCTTCCAGCGCGCATCCAGCTCAGCGCGTTCCTGGGCAAAGCGGTGCGGCACACCAAAGAGTTCAAAGTCGTCGGATTGAAGATTCATGGCGGTAAAAAAACCGCCAACGCGACGGGCGCTGGCGGTTGCAGCCGTGGGCGCGCTCACGGCAAGGTCACACGCGGAAGCTTTCCCCACAACCGCAGCGGTCGCGCTCGTTGGGGTTGATGAACTTGAAACCCTCGTTCAGGCCCTCGCGCACGAAGTCCAGCTCGGTGCCGTCGATATAGGCCAGGCTCTTGGGGTCGATCAGCACCTTCACGCCATGCTGTTCAAACACAATGTCCCCGGGTTCCTGCTCGTCCACATATTCGAGCTTGTAGGCCAGGCCGGAACAGCCTGTGGTCTTGATGCCCAGGCGCACGCCAAAGCCCTTGCCCCTGCGGGCCAGGTAACGGGTCACATGCCGGGCGGCGGCTTCAGTCAGGGTAATGGCCATGGCGGTATCAGGCGGCCTCCACCGCGGCGTCGTGTTTGGCCTTGTAGTCTTTCACGGCGGCCTTGATGGCATCCTCGGCCAGGATGGAGCAGTGGATCTTCACCGGCGGCAGGGCCAGTTCCTCGGCGATCTGGCTGTTCTTGAGCTGCGCGGCCTCGTCCAGCGTCTTGCCCTTGACCCATTCGGTGACCAGAGACGAGGAGGCGATGGCCGAGCCGCAGCCATAGGTCTTGAAGCGCGCGTCCTCGATCACGCCGGTATCGGGGTTCACCTTGATCTGCAACTTCATCACGTCACCACAGGCGGGCGCGCCCACCATGCCGGTGCCCACGCTGTCGTCGCCCTTGTCGAACGAGCCTACGTTGCGCGGGTTCTCGTAATGGTCAATCACTTTGTCCGAATAAGCCATGGTGTATTTCTCCTAATTCGATCGGGCCTGCCGCGCGCTCAGTGCGCCGCCCATTGGATGGTGCTCAGATCCACGCCATCCTGGTACATCTCCCACAGGGGGCTCAGCTCGCGCAGCTTGGCCACGTTGTGGCGGATGGTGCTGATCGCGTAGTCGATCTCTTCCTCGGTGGTGAAGCGGCCTATGGTCATGCGCAGGCTGCTGTGCGCCAGCTCGTCGCTGCGGCCCAGGGCGCGCAGCACGTAGCTGGGCTCCAGGCTGGCCGAGGTGCAGGCCGAGCCGCTGGAAACCGCCAGGCCCTTGATGCCCATGATCAGCGACTCGCCCTCGACATAGTTGAAACTCATGTTCAGGTTCTGCGGCACGCGGTGCTCCAGGCTGCCGTTGATGAACACCTGGTCTATGTCCTTCAGGCCATCGAGCAGGCGCTGCTGCAGCACGCGCGCGCGGGCGTTCACCTCGTGCATCTCGGCCTTGATGAGGCGGAAGGCCTCGCCCATGCCCACGATCTGGTGCGTGGGCAGGGTGCCAGAGCGCATGCCGCGCTCGTGGCCGCCGCCGTGGATCTGCGCCTCCAGGCGCACGCGGGGCTTCCTGCGCACGTACAGCGCGCCCACGCCCTTGGGGCCGTAGGTCTTGTGCGCGGTCATGCTCATCAGGTCGATGGGCAGGCGCGCCAGGTCGATCTCCACGCGGCCCGTGGCCTGGGCCGCATCCACATGCAGCAGGATGCCCTTTTCGCGGCACAGCGCGCCGATGGCGGGAATGTCCTGGATCACGCCGATCTCGTTGTTCACGAAGAGCACGCTGATAAGTATGGTGTCGGGGCGGATCGCGGCCTTCAGGGCGTCGAGGTCGAGCAGGCCGTCGGGCTGCACGTCCATGTAGGTCACCGCAAAGCCCTGGCGCTCCAGCTCGCGCATGGTGTCGAGCACGGCCTTGTGCTCGGTCTTCAGCGTGATCAGGTGCTTGCCCTTGCCCTGGTAGAAATGCGCCGCACCCTTCAAGGCCAGGTTGATGGATTCGGTGGCGCCGCTGGTCCAGACGATCTCGCGCGGATCGGCGCCGATCAGCTCGGCCACATGGCCGCGCGCCTTTTCCACGGCCTCTTCGGCCTCCCAGCCCCAGGCATGGCTGCGCGATGCGGGGTTGCCGAAATGCTCGCGCAACCACGGAATCATGGCGTCAACGACGCGCTGATCCACGGGCGTGGTCGCGCCATAGTCCAGGTAGATGGGGAAATGCGGGGTCATGTCCATGGCTGGCTCAGGTTCAAGACACCGGCCTGCGGCGACCGGACGTCAATCAATGTGTGTGATGGCGGCCCGGCGGCGCAAGCCTTGCCCGGATTGCGCGGCGTGGTTTCAGGACGACTTGGCGAAGGCGTTGCCCAGCGCGAACACCGAATTCGGTGCGTTCACGCGGATGGGCTTGACCACCGGGGTGGTGGAAATGGCGCGGCGCGTCACCGGCCTATCCTCGATCTGCACGCCCTTGGCAAGCTGGTCGTCCACCAGTTTTTGCAGCGTGACGGAGTCCAGGAACTCCACCATGCGCTGGTTCAGCGTGGCCCACAGGTCATGCGTCATGCAACGGCCGGCCTCGCCCAGGCAGTTTTCCTTGCCGCCGCACTGGGTGGCGTCGATCGGCTCGTCCACCGAGACGATGATGTCGGCCACGGTGATGTCGCCGGCCTTGCGCGCCAGCGTATAGCCGCCGCCGGGGCCGCGCGTGGACTCCACCAGCTCGTGGCGGCGCAGCTTGCCAAAAAGCTGCTCCAGGTACGACAGCGAGATCTGCTGGCGCTGGCTGATGGCCGCCAGCGTGACGGGCCCGTTGTTCTGGCGCAAGGCCAGGTCGATCATGGCGGTGACCGCGAAACGGCCTTTGGTGGTAAGTCGCATTCCAAGCTCCTTGCCTAGGGTCTAGGCGTATTCGTTGTAGAGAAGCCCTCGAGGCGTGGTTTCAACCCACACCTGGGCACCCTCTGCGCCCTCCTCCACGGGCAGGCGGCCGGAACCGTCACTCCGCGGCCCCTGTGCATAATGGGCTGATTAGTTGAGTAGTTTGTGGGAGTATAACACTAACCCAAGTAATTTTGTCGGGTAAATAGACTCGCCAGTCGCGTTATCACCCCGCAGGTCATCACGCCGCCACATGGTCGCCGCCATGGGCGCCGAAGACCCTATCCTTGAGCCTCGCCAAGTCGTCGCGCACACGCGCCGCCTGCTCGAACTCCAGGTTGCGCGCGTGTTCCAGCATGCGTTTTTCCAGCCGCTTGATCTCGCGCGCTATGTCCTTTTCCGACATTTCGTCCAGTTCGGCGTGGCGCTGCGCCTCCTGCTCCAGGCGCAGCGCCTCCTGGCCCGCCTTTTCGCTGTAGACGCCGTCGATCAGATCGCGCACCTGTTTCACTATGCCGCGCGGCGTGATGCCGTGTGCCTGGTTGTAGGCGATCTGCTTGGCGCGCCGGCGCTCGGTCTCGCCCATGGCCTTCTTCATCGAATCGGTGACACGGTCGGCATACAAAATGGCCTTGCCATGCAGGTTGCGCGCCGCCCGGCCTATGGTCTGGATCAGGCTGCGCTCGGCGCGCAG
>JAFEES010000003.1 GCA_018240995.1 Pseudomonadota bacterium
TCGAGCGCATCGAGCTCGTGGTGCGCCTGGTGCGCTCCAAGGGCGTGGGCGTGTATTTCGTCACGCAGAACCCGCTCGACATCCCCGACAGCGTGCTCGCCCAACTCGGCAACCGCGTGCAGCATGCGCTGCGCGCCTTCACGCCGCGTGACCAGAAGGCCGTGAAGGCCACGGCCACCACCATGCGCCCCAAGGCGGGCCTGCACATCGAAGCGGCCATCACCGAGCTGGCCGTGGGCGAGGCGCTGGTGAGCCTGCTGGACGCCAAGGGCCGCCCCAGCGAGACCGAGCGCGTCTGGGTGCTGCCGCCCGGCAGCCAGATCGGCCCCATCACGACCGAGCAGCGCCGCGCGCTGATCGCCGGCTCGCTGGTCGCCGGCACCTACGAAACGCCTATCGACCGCGAATCGGCCTATGAAAAGCTGCGCGGCCGCACCGACAGCGCGTCCAACCCCATCACACCGACAGCGGGCGGCGCGAAGGCACAGGAAGGCGGCGGCCTGATGGGCGAGTTGAACAACGTACTGTTTGGCAGCACCGGCCCGCGCGGCGGCCAAAAGGACGGCCTGGTGCAGACCATGGCCAAGTCCGCCGTGCGCACCATGGGCACCAGCCTGGGCAAGGAGATTTTGCGCGGCGTGCTGGGGGGCATCTTTGGCAGCAAAAAGCGGTGAAAATCCAAGGCGAAGATGGCTGCAGCTGCTGCCGATAAAGCGCTACATGCTATTTTTTACGGAGCACACAGATGATCGACCTGTACTACTGGACCACCCCCAATGGCCACAAGATCACGTTGTTCCTGGAGGAAAGCGGCCTGCCCTACCGCGTGCACCCGGTGCACATAGGACGCGGCGAGCAGTTCGCGCCCGACTTCCTGCGCATCGCGCCCAACAACCGCATCCCCGCCATCGTGGATCAGGCACCGGCCGACGGCGGCGCGCCGCTTTCCATTTTCGAGTCCGGCGCCATCCTGCTGTACCTGGCCGACAAGATCGGCCGCTTCATCCCGCAGGACCTGCGCGGGCGCAACGAGGTGCTGCAGTGGCTGTTCTGGCAAATGGCCGGCCTTGGGCCCATGGCCGGGCAGAACCACCATTTCGTGCAATACGCGCCCGAGGCCCTGCCCTACGCGATCGAGCGCTACGTGAAGGAAACCGCGCGCCTGTATGGCGTGCTGGACAAGCACCTGGCCGATGGCCGCGACTACATCGCGGGCGAATACTCGATTGCCGACATGGCCTGCTACCCCTGGATCGTGCCGCACGAGCGCCAGCGCCAGAACCTGGCCGACTTCCCGCACCTGCAACGCTGGTTCGAACGCATACGCGCGCGCCCCACCACAGTGCGCGCCTACGCCCTGGCCCAGACCATCAACACCGCGCCCACGGTGGATGAGGCGGCGAAGAAGATCCTGTTCGGCCAGGACGCCGGCACGGTGCGTGGCGGCTAAGCGCGCGGCGCAGGCGGCAGATCAGTCCACCAGCCCGACGAACAGGTTCTGCACGTCGTCGTTGTTCTCGATGCCGGCCAAAAACGCCTGCACCTCCTCCTGTGCCTCGGCGGGCAGGCTGGCCATGCTCACCGGGTTTTTGGCCTTGTAGCCCAGCTTGGCCGACAGCACCTTGAAGCCGAACCCCGGCAACGCCTTGGCGACCGCGTCCAGGTCTGCCGGATCGGTCAGGAACAGGGTCTGGCCCTCTTCTTCACCCGGCTCGAAGTCCTGTGCGCCGGCCTCGATGGCGGCCAGTTCCGCGTCGGCGCCGGGCTGCGCGGGCTCGCCCTCGATCATGCCCACGTGGTCGAAGTCCCAGGCCACGGCGCTCATCTGGCCCTTGCGGAAGCACACGCGCATCTCCGGCGCCGTGCGGTTCACGTTGTCGGTCAGGCATTCCACCATCACCGGCACCTGGTGCGGCGCGAAGCCCTCGTAGATCACACGCTCGTAATTCACGGCGTCGCCGCCCACGCCCGAGCCCTTCTTGATCGCACGCTCCAGCGTGTCCTTGGGCATGGAAGCCTTGCGCGCCGCCTCGACGGCCAGGCGCAGACGCGAGTTGCCCGCCGGGTCGGCGCCCGCGCGCGCGGCAACGATGATTTCCTTGACCAGCTTGCCGAAAAGTTTGCCCTTGGCATCGGCGACCAGCGCCTTGCCCTTTGCCTTCCATTGCGCGCCCATGGCTGCGATTCCTCTGTTGAAAGCCCACAAAAAATGCGGCCTGCGCCGCAGCCGCAAAGTGTAAACCCGCCTTGGCAGGCGGGCGCGCCTGCTGCGGGCCGATGCGGCTGGCGCGGCTGCGGCAAAATTTCCACTTTACCAACCTCAACACCATTTTCCCAAGAGGCCCCCGCCCATGAGCAACGTCCACGTCATCACCCACCCCCTGGTGCAGCACAAGCTGACCCTGATGCGCAAGAAGGACGCCAGCACCAACAGCTTTCGCCGCCTGCTGGGCGAGCTGTCCACGCTGATGGCCTACGAGGTCACGCGTGACATGCCGCTGCAGGACGTGCAGATCGAGACCCCGCTGGAAACCATGACCGCGAAGATGATCGACGGCAAGAAGCTGGTGCTGGTGTCGATACTGCGCGCCGGCAACGGTTTTCTGGACGGCATGCTCAACGTGGTGCCCGGCGCGCGCATAGGCCACATCGGCCTGTACCGCGACCCGGCCACGCTGCAACCGGTGGAGTATTACTTCAAGATGCCGTCCGAGATGGCCGAGCGCGACGTGATCGTGGTCGACCCGATGCTGGCCACCGGCAATTCGGCCGCCGCCGCCGTGGAGCGCATCAAACGGCTCCAGCCGCGCTCCATCAAGTTCGTCTGCCTGCTGGCCGCGCCCGAAGGCGTGGCCACGATGCAGAAGGCTCATCCCGACGTGCCCATCTACACCGCCGCCATAGACCGCGAGCTCAACGAGCACGGCTACATCCTGCCCGGCCTGGGCGATGCGGGCGACCGCATCTTTGGCACCAAGTAGAACCTGGACGACAATGCGCCGCGCGCCGCGGCCCCTGCGCGGCACGCGGGCTGCGGCTTATGCTCAATACACGTCGTGCTGCGTGTTGTTGACGTTGAACTTGCCGGTCGGCGTGATCAGGCGCGGATCCTTGATCACGGTCTTGAGCTGCAGCGTCTTGTCATCAACCACCACAATCGCCGAGGCCTTGTCCTTGGCCGACCACACCGAGAACCAGACCTCGTCGCCGGCCTTGTTGAACTCAGGCTGCACCACGCGCTTGGCCCCGCCGTCGTCGGGCAGCCCGGCCCACTGGGCTATGGGCAGTACCTTGTAGCCCTGCTCCAGGTCGTTGATGTCATACACCGCGATTGACTGCGACAGCGCCGCATCCGGATTCAGCGGCGTGTCCACGTACAGGTGCCTGGACTTCGGGTGGCTCTTGAGGAACAAGGAGCCGCCGCCCTGCCCCTTGAGCGTCTGCACCACCTTGAAGGCATTGCCCTTGTGCTTGACCGGGTCGGTGCCGATGAGGGACACGGTTTCATCGCCCAGATGCCCCGTGGACCACACCGGGCCGTACTTCGGGTGCTTGAAGTTGGCGCCACGCCCGGGGTGCGGAATCTTGCCCACGTCCACCACCGCCGCCACGCTGTCCGTCTTGGAGTCGATGACCCCGATCTTGTTGCTCTGATTGGCCGCCACCATGAAGTAGCGCTTGGTCGAATCCCAGCCGCCGTCGTGCAGGTAGCGCGCCACACCCAGCTCCGTCAGTTTCAGCGCCTTCATGTCCGAGTAATCGACCAGCAGCGACATGCCGGTTTCCTTGACGTTCACGATGAACTCCGGCCTGTGCAGCGAAGCCACGATGGATGCCACGCGCGGCTCGGGGTGGTATTCCTGGGTGTCCTCGGTCATGCCGCGGGTGGCGACGATGCGCAGCGGCTCCAGCGTGTCGCCCTTCATGATCACGAACTGGGGCGGCCAATAGGCCCCGGCAATGGCCAGCTTGTCCTCGTAGCCCTTGAACTTGGAGGTCTCGACCGAGCGGGCCTCCAGGCCGATGCGAATCTCGGCCACGTTGGTGGGCGTCTCCATCCACATGTCGATCATGTTCACGCGACCATCGCGGCCAATCACGAACAGATAACGCCCCGAGGCCGAGACGCGCGAAATATGCACCGCATAGCCGGTCTTGATGATGTTGATGATCTTCTTGCTGTCGCCGTCGATGAGCGCGATTTCGCCGCTGTCGCGCAGCGTGGTGGAGAAGATGTTGCTGATGTTGTAGCCGTTCATCTTCTTCTTGGGGCGTTCGGCCGGGGGCACCATGACCTTCCAGGTGCCCTTCATGTCCGCCAGGCCCCATTCGGGCGGCTGCGGCGGCTCGTGCTGTATGTAGCGCGCCATCAGATCGACCTGGGCCTCCGTCAACTCGCCCGACGTCAACCAGTTGGGCATGCCCGCCGGGGAGCCATAGGCGATGAAGACCTTCAGGTAGTCCGTGCCTGCGGGCACGGTCACGTCGGGCGTCAGGGGCTTGCCAGTGGCGCCCTTGCGCAGCACGCCGTGGCAGCCGGCGCAGCGCTCAAAATAGATCTTGCGTGCCGTCTCGAACTCGGCCATCGTCATCGGCGGCGCCTTCGGGTTGGTACTCTGCACCATGGGCGTGTCGGTGAGCGGGGAAGATCCGGCCTGGAAGGCTTTCTCGGTTTCGGAAAGGCTTTTTTGATCCTGCGCCGATGCCGCAAAAGCCAGCGTCGTCAACAGGACTGCCGCGACGCGCGTGAGTCGATGGCTATTCATGGGAAGTTGTCTCCACGGATGAGAAAATTGCTTGACCGGCCGCTGCTGGCGGCCAAGGTCTCGCGAACCAACATCCTTCGCCACGAGACGAACCTCAATATAGGAAGGCCCGGACAGCACGCGTTGACGTACATCAATCGCGGAAAACAACGCCGGGGCGGGCAAGCACTCTTCCTGAGCGCCAGCAGGAAAAGGCATCGGTCGTCAGGGCAGCAGCTACGGCGCCACGACCTCCACCAGGCCCTTCATCTCGGGGTGCGGACCACAGGAATAGGCATAGCGTCCGGGCGCCTCGAAGCGACGCGCCCAGCTTTCCTCGGGGAAGATGCGCTCGGATTCGCCGCCCTGGTCGGCGGGGAACAGCACCGAATGGCTGGTGCGCTTTTCCTGGTTGTGCCAGCGCACCGTGTCCCCGGGGCGGATGCGAACCTGCGCCGGCTCGAAGCGATAGTTTTGTATGACCACATCTATGGTCTGCTGCGCGCACAGGGGCAGCGGCATGGCTGCCGCTATGCAAAAGGCGAGCGCCGCACATGACGGCACTCGCCTTTTCGCTGGTCTGGCCGTGAACCGCATGCTCAGGCCACAAGCTTGGGATTACTGCTTGACGGCCTTCACGTCGCCATCCGCGCCCACGCCCAGCGTGTAGCCCAGGGAGACATGGTGGAAGCGTCCGGTGGCGTGGTCGGCGTGGATGGCCAGGCCAAACGGCACGGTCTTGCCCTCACCGGGGTTCTTGCGCGTGAAGGTGACGGTGTAGGTGTCACCGCTCTTGGCACCCTCGGCCGTCGCGCCCAGGGAGCCGCCTTCCATCTTGCGTTCCGTGGTCACGGTGCCATTGGCCACCTTGGCGCCCTTGGCGCTCTTCCACTGCATCAGCTCATAGGCACCGGTCTTGGTGTACTTGGTCTTCTTGTCATCCGCGCCGGGCATGGTGCGCGCGTCGCTATGGCAGGAAGCCCAGCAGCCTGCCTGGCTGGCCAGTTGCACCTGTGCGTCCGGGAACATCATCGTGGCCTTGACCTCGTTGTCCTTGTCGCTCTGGTCCGCGCCACCGGCAGGTGCCTTGAACGTCAGGCGGATATAGAGGTTGCTGGCGTCGTAGGCGGCCTGCACGGCCACCGGGTACATCATGGTCTTGGGGGCGCCCTTGGGCTCCATGTCCTTGCCGGCCAGCCGTTTCATGTCGAAGTTCAGCGTGCCCTTTTCCTCGTGGCAGCCGACGCAGCTCTCGCCCTTCTTCAGGCCGGCCGTGCCGCTGTGGTCGGATTTCTTGCCCACCCACTCCATGGGAGACACCGCGGGGTGGAAGACGTTGATATCACGCTTGGGCACCTTGCCCCAGTCAGGTGCGGCAAAGGCTGCCTGTGTGCCCACAGCCAGCAGCGAGCCCAAAAGCATCATGGAAAGGGTAGATTTTTTCATCGGTCACTCCTAGTAGATGTCCTCAGGCGGCTGCCCCCAAACCGGGGCTGGCCGCCATTCACGCTTACAGATCTTCTTCCTCGTCTTCCTTCATTCCTTTGGGCTTGTTGTGCGCAATGCCCTTGTGGCAGTCGATACAGGTCTGCTTGTCTTCCTGCGCGATCTTGTGCATCTTCGCGCCGCGTGCCTTTTGCTTCTCGGTATCCATGCCCTCGAAGCTGTGGCAGTTGCGGCATTCGCGCGAGTCCGCAGCCTTCATGCGCGCCCATTCCCGCTCCGCCAGCGTCAGGCGCTTGGCCTCGAATTTTTCCTTGGTGTCGATGGTGCCGGTCAGCTTGCCCCATACCTCGCGACTGGCCTGGATCTTGCGGATCATCTTGTGCGTCCAGTCCTTGGGCACATGGCAGTCCGAACACATGGCGCGCACACCGGTGCGGTTGCTGTAGTGAATTGTCTTTTTGTATTCCTGATAGACGTTGTCGTGCATCTCATGGCAAGAGATACAGAAATCCATCGTGTTGGTCGCTTCCATTCCGGTGTTGAAACCACCCCAGAACAAAATGCCAGAGATAAAACCAGTCGCCAACAGCCCCAGAAGCGAGTATTTGGCACTCGGTTTTTTCAGTGTTGCCCACAGGCTTGCCAGTTTTCCAGCCATCAAACTCTCCGCACTTGATTATTTTTGCATTCGAGACGCGTAAATCGAGGGGCTCAGGCCCCTCGATTATTGCTTCAGATCAAGACTGCGGCATCAATAGATGTCGTGCTGCGTGTTGTACACGTTGAACTTGCCGGTGGGGGTGATCATCTTCGGATCGGTGATCACCTTCTTCACCTTCAAGGTTGCATCGTCATACACCACGATGGCGGACTGGTCGGTCTTGCCGCCCCACAGGGAAATCCACACTTCCTTGCCGTCCTTGGAGTACTCGGGGTGCACCGCGCGCTTCACGGCCTTGGTCTCCGGCAGGCCGGCGTCCTTGGCAACGTGCAAGACAGCCTTGGGCTTGGACAGGTCGGCCAGATCCCACACCGTGACGGATTCGGCCAGATCCTTCTCGGGGTTCTGCGCCGAGTCGGCCCACAGGTGCTTGGACACGGGGTGGGTCTTCACGAACAGGTTGCCCGGCACATGCTTGATCTCCTGCACCACCTTCCAGTTGTACTGCTTGAACTGCTTGTCCTTCGCCTTGTCCGAAGGCGTGGAGATCAGCGTCACGACATCCGCGCCCAGGTGGCCGGTGGCCCAGACCGGGCCGTACTTCGGATGCGTGAAGTTGGCGCCGCGACCCGGGTGGGGAATCTTGGCCACATCGACCAGGGCCGCCAGCGTGCCCTTCTTGGTGTCCACCGCGGCAATCTTGTTCGACGCGTTGGCAGCCACCAGGAAGTAGCGCTTGCTCGCATCCCAGCCACCGTCATGCAGGAACTTGGCGGAACCAATGGTGGTCGTCTTGAGGTTCTCGATGTCCGAGTAGTCCACCAACAGGATCTGGCCGGTCTCCTTGACGTTCACCACCCATTCAGGCTTGATGAACGAGGAAACGATGGACGCCACGCGCGGTTCCGGGTGGTAGTCGCCGTCAACCGTCACGCCACGAGTGGAAACGACCTTCAGGGGCTTCAGGGTGTCGCCTTCCATGATGGTGTACTGGGGCGGCCAATAGCCACCGGCGATCGCATATTTGTCCTCAAAGCCCTTGAACTTGGAGGTATCGATGGAGCGCGCATCAAACGCGATCTTGACCTCGGCGACGACCGCCGGCGTTTCCATCCACAGGTCGATCAAGGACACACGGCCATCGCGGCCGATCACATAAACGTAGCGCCCGGAAGCCGAGAGGCGCGAGATGTGCACCGCGTAGCCGGTCTTGACGACGCTCTTGATTTCCTTGGTGTCACCGTCAATCAGGGCCACTTCACCGGTGTCGCGCAGCGTGACCGAGAAGACATTGCTCAGATTGATCTTGTTCATCTGCTTGGTCGGACGCTTGTCCACCGGCACGATGACGTTCCAGCTGTCGAGCTGATCCTTCAGGCTGAACTCGGGCGGCACATCCGGAGTGTTCTGGATATACCGGGCCATCAGGTTCAGTTCTTCCTTGGTCAGGATGTCGTCGAAGTTGACCATGCCGCCATCGGTTCCGTAACCAATGATGCGTTCCAGGCGGCCCGTGCCCAGCGCGAGCGTGCCGCCCTCGGTCTTCTTGCCATCCTTGTCCACCTTGGTCCAGTGGGGCTCAAGATTCTTGCCCGTGGCGCCCTTGCGCAGCACGCCGTGACAGCCGGCGCAGCGTTCGAAGTAGATTTTCTTGGCCGCTTCCTTCTCTGCAGCCGTCATTGCAGGCGCTTCGAGCTTGGCATCCTGGGCCATTGCAGGGGCTGCAAGACCCGAGAGCATCACTACGGCGGCAATGCTCGAAAGGCGGGGAAATTTCATCTTCTTTACTCCATTGGTACTCTTGTAGCCAATCCACCCTCTCAGGCAGCTGTGAAACCCGGCGACGGCCACAACAAGTCGATCCGAGTAAGCCCATTATGTTTGTGCAGTTACTTAAATCCTTGACCTAAGCCAAAAGTGCATGTGGTATGCATCAAAACGTTGACGAATGCGCACACAATCCACGCATTGCCGAAACCATGCAATATGCGCATGAATCATGCGCAGTCATTCACGTAAGATGCGTGTTTGTGACGCGGAAGCAACAACTTGAAACCTGGTTCAACTCTTGCCTTCAATGACCTCGGCTGCAGCAAAGGTGGCCGTCAGCTGTTCAAGGGCGTGCACTGCGTTGTGCCATCCGGACGCTGGCTGCACGTAGTGGGAGCCAACGGCATTGGCAAGACCAGCCTGCTGCGCATGCTGTGCGGCCTGTCGCCCATTGAGTCGGGTGACATTCTGTGGAATGCGCAGTCCATACGCACGCAGCGCGCCAGCTTCCAGCGCGACCTGTGCTACCTGGGGCACCTCAACGGCCTGCAGGAGTCCATGACGGTGCATGAGAACCTGAACTTCGCCACCGCCCTGCGCGGCCACGCATGCGACGCCAGGGTGGTTTCGGCCACGCTGGCACGCTTTGGCGTGGCCGGGCGCGGCGAGCAGCTGGTGCGCCATCTGTCGCAGGGGCAAAAGCGCCGCGTGGCGCTGACGCGCCTGGCGCTGAGCCCGGCGCGCCTGTGGGTGCTGGACGAGCCCTTCGTGGCCATGGACGATGCCGGCGTACGCATGCTCTGCGAGCTGATAGCGCAGCATCTCGCCGGCGGCGGAACCACCGTATTGACCAGCCACCAGAGCGTGGACATAGGCCAGGTGCCGGCCCAGATGCTGGAGCTGCGCGCATGAAGCCCCCCCCTTCCCCCTTCCCCAGACCGTTGGGGCTGGGCGCCATCATGCTGGCCGTCCTGCGCCGCGAGATTGCCCTGGCCATGCGGCAAAAGGGGGAGGTGCTGACGCCGCTGGTGTTCTTCATCGTCATCGCCAGCCTGTTTCCGCTGGGCATAGGGCCGGAATCGGCGCTGTTGCTGCGCATGGCGCCGGGCGTGCTATGGGTCAGCGCGCTGCTGGCGGCCATGCTGTCGCTGCAGCGCATGTTTGCCAGCGACTATGCCGACGGCTCGCTGGAGCAGATGCTGCTGTCCTCCACGCCCCTGAGCCTGCTGGTGGCGGCCAAGGCGCTGTCGCACTTCGTGCTCTCGGGCCTGCCCCTGGTGCTGGTGGCGCCGGTGCTGGGGCTGCAGTTCGGGCTCGATGGCCAGGCCCTGGGCATACTGATGCTGTCGTTGCTGCTGGGCACGCCCACGCTGAGCCTGATTGGCAGCATAGGCGCCTCGCTGACCTTGGGCGTGCGCGGCGCGGGGGTACTGCTGTCATTGCTAATATTGCCGCTCTACATCCCCGTGCTGATCTTTGGCGCCGGCGCCGTGGAGGCCCATGCCTCCGGCCTGGGCCCCGGCGGGCACCTGTCCCTGCTTGCGGCGCTGCTGGTGCTGGCGCTGTTCTTCGCCCCGCTCGCCACCACGGCGGCCCTGAAAATTTCCCTGGAATGAAAACACCTGGCATTCAATGGTTCAAGTACGCCTCGCCGCAGAATTTCTACTTTCTGGCGGGCAGGCTCTGGCCCTGGTTCGCGGCCCTCGCCGCCTTGCTCACGCTGGTCGGCCTGTGGATCGCGTTCTTCCTTGCCCCCACCGACGCGCAGCAGGGCCAGGGCTACCGCATCATCTTCGTGCATGTGCCGACCTCCCAGATGTCGATGTTCATCTACATCGTCATGGCCGGCTGGGCCGCCATTGGGCTGGCCTTCAACACGCGCCTGTCGGGCATGATGGCCAGTGCCCTGGCGCCCACGGGGGCGCTGTTTGCCTTCCTGTCGCTGATCACGGGCTCACTGTGGGGCAAGCCGATGTGGGGCACCTGGTGGGTGTGGGATGCGCGGCTCACGTCCGAGCTGATTTTGCTGTTCCTGTACCTGGGCTTCCTGGCGCTGCAGTCGAGCATCGATGACCCGCGCCGCGCCGACAAGGCCTGCGCCGTGCTGGCGCTGGTGGGCGTGGTGAACGTGCCCATCATCTATTTTTCCGTCGTCTGGTGGAACACCCTGCACCAGGGCGCATCGGTGTCCATGACGCGCGCGCCCTCCATGGCCGCCCCCATGCTCTGGGGCATGCTGATCATGGTGCTGGCCTTCTGGATGTATACGGTAGCCACCGCCCTGGCGCGGGTGCGCAACATCATCTTGGAGCGGGAACGACATACCGAGTGGGTACGACATGCAGTGGAATAGCGTTGCGGAATTTTTCGCCATGGGCGGCTACGCCTTCTATGTCTGGGGCAGCTTTGGCGCCACGGCCCTGGTGATGGCCGTGGAGTCGCTGCTGATCCGCGGCCGGCGCCGGCAAATGCAGCACAGCCTGCGCGCCGAACATCAATCGAGCGAGTCCTACACATGAAACCCCGTAACAAACGCGCGGCCATCATTGCCGGCGGGCTGGCCGCCCTGTCCCTGGCCGCCTTCCTGGTGCTCAACGCCTTTGAAAGCAACCTGGTGTTCTTCTTCAGCCCGAGCCAGGTGGCGGCGGGCGAGGCGCCCAAGAACCGCACCTTCCGCGTGGGCGGCATGGTCAAGGAGGGCTCGGTAGACCGCAAGGATCTGACCGTGTCGTTCATCGTCACCGACACGGCCCGGGAAATGAAGGTCACCTACACCGGCATCCTGCCCGACCTGTTCCGCGAGGGCAAGGGCGTGGTGGCCCAGGGCAAGCTGGGCGAGGACGGCCTGTTCACGGCCTCCGAGGTGCTGGCCAAGCACGACGAGAACTACATGCCGCCGGAGGCGCAGCACGCCGTCGACGAGGCGCAAAAGACCATCAAGACGCTGAAGTAACCATGATTCCCGAACTAGGCCATTTTTCGCTGATCCTGTCGCTGTTCGTGGCGTTGGTGCTCGGGCTGCTGGGCGTGGCCGGCGCGCACAACGGGCGGCGCGACTGGGTCGCCCTGGCGCGGCCGGCGGCGCAGGCGCTGTGGCTGCTCACCGCCTTTGGCTACGGCTGCCTGACCTACGCCTTCTACACCAACGACTTTTCGGTGGTGTACGTGGTGCAGCACTCCAACTCGCAGCTGCCGGGCATCTACCGCATTGCCGGTGTCTGGGGCGGGCATGAGGGCTCGCTGCTGCTGTGGCATTTCATGCTCACCAGCTGGATGCTGGCGGTGGCGCTGTTTTCGCGCCAGCTGCCCGACGCCATGGTGGCGCGCGTACTGGGCGTGCTGGCACTGGTGGCCGTGGGCTTTCTGGCCTTCATGCTGTTCACCTCCAACCCCTTCCTGCGCCTGGGGGATGTGCCCGCCGATGGCCGCGACCTGAACCCGCTGTTGCAAGACCCAGGCCTGGTGTTCCACCCGCCCATGCTCTACATGGGCTACGTGGGCCTGGCGATTCCGTTCGCCTTCGCCATCGCGGCGCTACTCAATGGCCGGCTGGACGCCGCCTGGGCGCGCTGGTCGCGCCCCTGGGCCACGACGGCCTGGATCTTCCTCACCCT
This sequence comes from Pseudomonadota bacterium, assembly GCA_018240995.1. Taxonomy (GTDB): domain Bacteria; phylum Pseudomonadota; class Gammaproteobacteria; order Burkholderiales; family Burkholderiaceae_C; genus Alicycliphilus. The sequence continues at coordinate 12,237 of JAFEES010000003.1, forward strand.
GGGCATTGCCCTGGGCTCCTGGTGGGCCTACTACGAACTGGGCTGGGGCGGCTGGTGGTTCTGGGATCCGGTGGAAAACGCCTCCTTCCTGCCCTGGCTGGTGAGCGCGGCGCTGATCCATTCGCTGGCCGTGACCGAAAAACGCGGCCTGTTCCGCAACTGGACCATCGTGCTGGCGATCACCGCCTTCTCGCTCAGCCTGCTGGGCACCTTCCTGGTGCGCTCGGGGGTGCTGACCTCGGTGCACGCCTTTGCCACCGACCCGCGTCGCGGCGTGTTCATCCTGGTCTTCCTGTTCGTCGTGGTGGGCGGATCGCTGACGCTGTTTGCCATGCGCGCAAGCAAGGTGCGCTCCAGCGGCACGTTTACCCTGGTGTCACGCGAAACCCTTTTGCTGCTCAACAACGTGCTGTTGACCACGGCCGCGGCCTCGGTGCTGCTGGGCACGCTCTACCCGCTGATAGTGGACGCGCTCAACCTGGGCAAGCTCTCCGTGGGCCCGCCCTATTTCAACGCGGTCTTCGTGCCCATCATGGTGCCGGTGCTGCTGTTCATGGTGGTGGGCACCGCTGCACGCTGGAAAAGCGACGGCGTGCTGGAGCTGGCGCGCAAGCTCGGCACCAGCGCCGTGGCCGCGCTGGTGCTGGGCTGCAGCCTGCCCCTGCTGGCCGGCCACTGGTCGGCGCTGGCGGCGCTGGGCCTGAGCCTGGCCCTGTGGATCGTGCTTTCGGCGCTGCAGCAAATCCACCGCCAGCTGCGCGGCACGGCCAACTGGCGCGCCACGCCCTGGTCGTTCTGGGGCATGCACCTGGCCCATATCGGCATTGCCGTGAGCGTGATCGGCGTGACCATGGTGAAGAACTACGAAACCGAGAAGGACGTGCGCATGGGCCTGGGCGACACCGTGGCCGTGGGCGGCTACACCTTCAGGCTTACCGGCATCCGCGAGGCCCAGGGCCCGAATTACCGCGCCGACGTCGGCGACGTGGAGCTGATGCGCGGCGACCAGGTGCTGCGCACGCTGCACCCCGAAAAGCGCACCTATTTTTCGTCGGCCATGCCCATGACCGAGGCGGCCATCGACACCGGCCTCACGCGCGACGTCTATGTGTCGCTGGGCGAACGCCTGGACGCGGGCGAACACCCCGCCTGGGCCGTGCGCGTGTACCACAAGCCCTTCGTCAGCTGGATCTGGGGCGGCGGGCTGCTGATGGCGCTCGGCGGCGCCATGGCGGCACTTGACCGCCGCTACCGCAGCAAACGCGCACGCGCCAGTGCCGGCGCCGTCATCGGAGGGGCTGCTGCATGAAGAAGAAGGCCCTGATTCCGCTGGCCCTGTTCCTAGTGCTGGCGGTGTTTTTGGCGATTGGCCTGACGCGCGACCCGCGCGTCGTGCCCTCGCCCCTTATCGGCAAGGACGCGCCGCAGTTCACGGCCCCGGTGCTGGCCGCCGCCGACAAGACCTTCGCGCTGCAGGACATGCGCGGCAAGGTCTGGCTGCTGAACGTCTGGGCCTCCTGGTGCACGGCCTGCCTGCAGGAGCACCCGGTGCTCATCGACTACGCCAAGCGCAAGAACATTCCCCTCGTCGGCCTGGCCTACAAGGACAAGCCCGACGACAGCATCAAGTGGCTGCAGCGCAGGGGCGACCCGTATGACTTCACCGTCATCGACCAGGACGGGCGCATCGGCATCGACTTCGGCGTCTATGGCGTGCCCGAGACCTTCCTCATCGACCAGGCCGGCAAGATCCGCTTCAAGCAGATCGGCCCGGTGACGGTGGAGGCCCTGGAAAAGCAGATCCTGCCCCTGATCCGGGAGCTGCAGCGATGAGGTTCTGGCTCGCCCTGCTGCTGGCGCTGCAATGCGCCCTTGCCAGCCTCGCCGTGCACGCCAACGAGGCCCAGCCGCTGGCCGAAGACCCGGTGGTGGAAAAGCGCATGGTGGCCATCTCCGAGGAACTGCGCTGCCTGGTCTGCCAGAACGAATCGCTGGCCGGCTCGCGTGCCGACCTGGCGCTGGACTTGAAGCGCGAGATCCGCGGCCTGATCAAGTCTGGCAAGAGCGACGCCGAGATCATGGACTTCATGGTCAGCCGCTACGGCGACTTCGTGCGCTACCGCCCGCCCGTGAACCCCGTCACCTGGCTGCTGTGGTTCGGCCCCTTTGTGCTGCTGGCGGGCGCCGTCTATGGCCTGGTGCGCATGGTGCGCGCCGGCCAGCGCAACAACCAGCCGACCCCGGCACTGGACGAGGCCCAGCGCGCCAAGGCGCAGTCTCTTCTCCAGGACACAGACAAGCTTTCATGAGTATTTTCATCGCCCTCATCTCGGCGCTGACCCTGCTGGCCGTGCTGGCCCTGGTGCGCCCCCTGCTGCGTCCCGGCGCACACGACAGCGTCTCCAGCCAGCGCCTGAACGCCGCCATCTACAAGGATCAGCTGGCCGCCCTGGATCGCGACCTGGCCAGCGGCGCCATCAGCAGCGCCGACCACGAGGCCACGCGCGACGAGCTGCAGCTGCGCCTGCTGGACGACACCGCCGCCCCCGATGCCCCGGCCGCCAGCGCCACGCCAGGCTTTTGGACGGCGCGGCGCACGGCGGCCCTGATTGCCGTGCTGTTGCCGCTGCTGTCGGTGGGCACCTACCGCTGGCTGGGCGAGCCGGCCGCGCTCAACCCCGGGGCGGCACAAGAGGCGGCACGGCTGCAAATCACGCAAATGGTGGCGTCGCTGGAGGCCAAGCTCAAGGCCGAGCCGAACAACCCCCAGGGCTGGGCCATGCTGGCGCGTTCGTACAAGGTCATGGGCCGCCTGGACGAGGCCGAGCAGGCCTACGCCAAGGCCACCGACGCCATTCGCACCCACCCCGACCTGCTGGTGGACTATGCCGAGCTGCTGGCCATGAAGGCGCAGCACCGCATGGACGGCCGCCCCGAGGAACTCGTGCGCCAGGCCCTGGCCATAGACCCCGAGCACCCCAGCGCGCTGATGATGTCCGGTGTCGTGGCCTACCAGCGCGGCGACTTCGACGGCGCCGTCAAGGAATGGGAAAAGCTGCTGAGCCTGCTGGAGCCGGGCTCGGAAGACGCCCGCATGACCCAGGAAAGCCTGGACGAAGCACGAGCCCAGAGCGCCCAGGCCAGGGCGCAGAAGACACGCCCCTGAACCAATTACCCGAATCACACAACCCCAGCACCACCACCCCATGAGCCAGCAAGCCCCCGCCCGCCCCGCCCTGCGCCGCCTTGCGGCCCTCGTCTCGCTGGCCTGCCTGAGCCTGCAGGCCCAGGCGCAAAGCGCGCCGCCGGTGCATGCCACGCTGCCCACGGTGGTGGTCAGCGGCTCGGGGCAGAACAACCTGCTGGCCGATGACCTGCCGCTGTCGGCCGACGTCATCGAGGGCCAGGCCCTGAGCGACCAGCAGATCCACACCCTGCGCCAGGCGCTGCAGGATCTACCCAACACCGCCGTGCGCAGCACGCCAGCCCGCCTGGGCGTGGGCGCCAGCAGCAATGCCTTTGCGCGCGACGGCAACATGGGCATCAACATCCGCGGCCTGGGCGGCAACCGGGTGCTGATGACGGTGGATGGCATCCGCATGCCACGCAGCTATGTCTCGCGCTCGGCCATGTTCGATCGCGAATACCTGTCGCTGGAGCTGTTCAAGCGCATCGACGTGATCCGAGGCCCGGCCTCGGCCCAGTACGGCGGCGACGGCATGGCCGGCGTGGTGAACTTCGTCACGCACGACCCCATGGACTTCCTGCGCACGGCCGAGGGCGAGGCCCCCAAGACCCTGGGCGGGCGCGTGGCCGCGGGCTGGAGCGAGGACGATCATGGCTACTTCGCCGCCGGCACCATTGCCGCCAAGGCCAGCGACAGCCTGCAGTGGATGATCACGGCCACGGGCCGCCAGTCCCACGCGCTGGACAACATGGGCAGCAACGACGCACCCAACAGCACCCGCACCCGCCCCGACCCCACCGACAACCACGACGGCGCCGTGATGGGCAAGCTGGTGCTGCGCCCCAGCGGCACGCAGCGCCATGTGTTCACCCTGGAGCACGCGCAGAAAAAGTCCGACGTCAACCTGCTGTCCAGCCGCGCCCCAGGGCTGCCGCCCAAGCCGGGCGATGTGCTCGATGAGAACGCCGACGTGAAGATCCGCCGCGAGCGCCTGACCTGGGACGCACGCTTTGGCATCAACACCGGCTGGGCCGATCACCTGCGCACCGTGCTGGCCGTGCAGGACGCGAGCTCGCACCGCCTGGGCAACAGCCTGCTGCGCAGCGGCGTGCAGCGCGTGCGCGACAACCGCTACGACGAGCAGACCTGGCAGCTGGGCCTGCAGGCCGACAAGGTGCTGCGCGGCGGCGACTGGGCGCACCGCATCGTCTACGGCCTGGATCATGTGCGCAGCAAGATCAGCAACCTGTATGACGGCAAGGCACCGCTGGCGCCGGAAACCTTTCCGCTCAAGCGCTTCCCCGATACGCGCCAGACCAGCAGCGGCCTGTACCTGCAGGACGAAAGCGTGCATGGCGACTGGACCATCACCCCGGGACTGCGCATCGACCATTTCTCCATCGACGTCACCAGCCAGTACCTGTACTACCCGCCGGCGCCGCAGCCGGGCCGCTCCATGTCGGGCTCGGCGGCCCTGCCCAAGCTGGGCGTGCTGTATCGCGCCACCCCGGAGTGGAGCGTGTTCGGCCAGTACGCCACGGGCTACCGCGCCCCCGACGCGGGCCAGGTGAACGACCGCTTCGAGGCCGTGGCGCTGGGGGTCACGAACATCATCGTTGCCAACCCCGACCTCAAGCCCGAGCGCAGCCGCGGCCTGGAGCTGGGCCTGCGCGGCCGGCTGGAGCGACTGAGCGTGGACCTGGTGGGCTTTGCCAACCGCTACTCCAACCTCATCGAGGACGCAAGGCTGATCAGCAAGAGCGCCACGCAGCAGGTCTTCCAGGCGGTGAATGTGCCACGCGCCAGCATCCATGGCTTTGAACTCAAGGGCGGCTATGACTGGGGCAGCATGGGCCCGGGGCGCCTGCGCAACACCTTTGCCTATGGCGTGACGCACGGTAGCGACGACAGCATGCACCGCCCGCTGAACTCCATCACCCCGTGGCAGCTGATGCTGGGCCTGCGCTATGACACCGCGCCCTGGAGCATGTATGCCGACCTGCGCCACTACGCCGCCAAGAAGGACAAGGACATAGACCTGGTCGCCATCGGCAACAACAAGGCCGGCACGACCCAGTTTGCAACGCCCGCCGCCACCACGCTGGACCTGGGCGCGCAATGGCGCATCACCAGGGCAGTGCGCGTGAATGTGGCGCTGAACAACCTCACCAACCGCAAGTACTGGCTCTGGCCGGACGTCTACGGCCAGGCCGCGGCATCGCCCACCATTGACGCCTACAGCCAGCCAGGGCGCAACGCCAAGCTCTCGGTGGTGGCCGATTTCTGACCCCCGCCACTACACGTTTTGCAGCGCATCCGCCAGTGTTTGCAAGGCCTGGCCCACGTCTTGCTGCACCTTCAGCGCCAGCAGCCCATCGGCACGCGTGCGCCCCTGGTTGATGGCCGCCACAGGCAGGCCGCGAGTCACTGCCGCCTGCACGAAGCGGTAGCCCGAATACACCATCAGCGAGGAGCCGGCCACCAGCACCGCATCGCTGCGCGCCAGCGCCGCGTGGGCCGCGTCCACGCGCGGGCGCGGCACGTTTTCGCCAAAGAAGACCACGTCGGGCTTGAGCACACCCGTACCACAGCGCGTGCATGCGGGCACGTCGAAGCGCGAGAAATCGCGCCCCTCCAGATCGGCGTCGCCATCCGGCGCGGCACGGGCCTGCAGCGCGGCCCACTCGGGGTTGCGCGCAAGCAGCTCGGCCTGCAAGGCGGCACGCGGCGTGCGCGCCTCGCAGGCCATGCAGCGCACCGTGTCCACGCGGCCGTGCAAATCGACCACGCACCGGCTGCCGGCGGCGTGGTGCAGGCCGTCCACGTTCTGCGTCAGCAGCAGCTCGATGCGGCCCGCGGCTTCCAATGACGCCAGCGCCCGGTGCGCAGCGCCCGGGCTGGCGCCGGCCATCACCGGCCAGCCGATCAGGCTGCGCGCCCAGTAGCGCCGGCGCGTGGCGGCGTCGCCCATGAAGGCCTGGTAGGTCACGGGCTGGGGGCGCTTCCAGGCACCGCTCTCGTCGCGGTAGTCGGGTATGCCGGCCTCGGTGCTGCAGCCCGCGCCGGTGATGACAAACAGGCGCGGGTGGCGGCGCACGAAGTCGTGCAGCGTCGCCAGCGGCTCAGCCGATGTCGGGGGCGATGCTTTCGGCATAGTCGTACACGGCCTCCAGGATCGCCTGGCCGCGCTCGTCGGCCTCGGCCCCCAGCGCATCCAGGCGCTCGAACAGTGCATCGAAGGTCAAGGCCCCGCCCTCGCCCTGCACCAGCATGGCCTCGCGGTGCGCCTCCCAGCGCTCGCGCTCCTCGGGCGACAGGGTTTCGGGAAAGTTGCGCGCACGGTAGCGCCAGACCAGCTCGGCCAGGCGGCCATCGTCAAACCCCAGGCGCGCATGCGCCAGTTCCTCGGCCGGCATGGCGCGCAGGCGGTTCAGGCGGCGCCGGTCTTCATTGCCGACAAAGCCGCCGTACAAATCCTGATCCACGTCGGGCGCGGCCTCTTGCGGGCGCTTGTAGACCTGGGCCCAGATGGCACTCATGTCCGGCAGGGCGCGCGCGGCCTCGGCATGCACTGCGGCCTGGGCCATGTCCAGGCCCCAGCGCTGGGCCAGCGCGGGGGTGAGCGTGTTTACATTGCCCACCACCATGGGCGACTTGTTCAGGTGCACGGTTTTCAAGGGCAGGCGCTGCACGCCCTCGGGCAGGTCGGCGGCGCGCGTGAACAGGCGCTGGCGGATCTCGTCAGGCTTCAGGCTGGCCAGCTCGGTGGGGTCTTGCGCCAAGTCCCAGGCCAGCAGCTCGTTCTTGTTGGTGGGGTGGCTGGCCAGCGGCCACATGATGGCCAGGCAGCCGCGCTCGGCCGGGAACATGCCCGAGACATGCAAAAACGGCCGCGCCGTCTGCACCGTGGCGGGCAGGCGCAGCTCGGCGGCCACGCGCTCCTTCTTGTGCAGGGACAGGGCAAAGTCGAACAGCTTGGGGTTGTGCTGGCGGATCAGCCGCGCCAGGGCAATGGTGGCGCGCACGTCGGACAGGGCGTCGTGCGCGGCCTCGTGCGCCAGGCCGTTGGCGCGGGTCAGCTCCTCCAGCCTGAAGCTGGGCTTGCCGTCCACCACGGGCCAGTGGATGCCGTCCGGGCGCAGCGCGTAGCACATGCGCACAACGTCCAGCAGGTCCCAGCGCCCACACTGGTTCTGCCATTCGCGCGCGTAGGGGTCGATGAGGTTGCGCCAGAACATATGGCGCGTGATCTCGTCGTCGAAGCGTATGGTGTTGTAGCCCACGCCTATGGTGCCGGGCAGGGCCAGTTCGGCCTCGATACGGGCGGCGAATTCATGCTCGGGCAGGCCCTTTTGCAGGCACAGCTGGGGCGTGATGCCGGTGATCAGACACGATTGTGGATCGGGCAGGTAATCGTTCGCCGGCCGGCAATAGATCATCAGCGGTGCGCCGATTTCGTTCAGGTCGGCATCGGTGCGAATGGCTGCGAACTGCGCCGGGCGGTCGCGGCGCGTGTCGGTGCCGAAGGTTTCGTAGTCGTGCCAGACGAAGGTGTGCATGGACGTGGTGTTGCAGGCGGAAACAATGCCCGGAGTATGCATGGCCCGCGGCGGCACAATCGCCGTATGCGATTTTTGCTTCTTCCCGCCGCCATGGGCCTGGCGCTGATCACCGGCTGCGCCAGCACCCCGGCCCCCACCCAGCCCCCCGTCGTCGCACCCACGGCGACGCCCATCGTGCCCACGCCCGCCGCCGCACCAACGCCCGCCAGCGCCGGCGACCTGGCCAGCACCATTGCCGGCTTTCACGCCTGGCTGCAGGCCTTTGCCCGGGAGGCCCTGGCCGCCGGCATCAGCCAGCACACGGTGGACGCCACGCTGGCCCGGGCCCAATGGCTGCCGCGCGTGGTGGAGCTCGATCGCGCCCAACCCGAGTTCACGCGCACGCCCTGGGCCTACCTGGACAGCGCCGTCTCGCCCCAGCGCGTGGCCCAGGGGCGCGAGCAGCGCCGCCTTTATGCGGCCGCGCTGGACGCAGCCGCCGCGCGCTACGGCGTGCCAGCCAGCATCATCACCGCAATCTGGGGCATGGAAAGCAACTACGGCAGCAACTTCGGCAACTTCTCCGCGGTGGACGCGCTGGCCACGCTGGCCTACGAGGGCCGGCGCCGCGACTGGGCGCGCGGCGAGCTGCTGGCCGCGCTGCGCATCGTCGATCGCGGCGAGATGGCGGCCGACGCGCTCGTCGGCTCCTGGGCCGGCGCCATGGGCCACACGCAGTTCCTGCCCTCGGTGTACCTGGCCTATGCGGTTGACGCCGACGGCGACGGCCGGCGCGACATCTGGGGCAGCGTGCCCGACGTGGTGGCCTCCACGGCCAACTTCCTGGCGCATTCGGGCTGGGTCCGTGGCCAACCCTGGGGCGTGGAGGTGCGCCTGCCGGCGGACTTCGACTACGCGCGCGCGGAGCTTGACATGCGCCAGGACAGCGAGGCCTGGGCCCTTGAGGGCGTGCGCGCGGTGGACGGCCAGCCGCTGCCGCCACTGCCCGACGCCTCCATCCTCACCCCGGCCGGCGCGCGCGGCCCGGCGATCCTGGTGGGCCCGAATTTTCGCGCCCTGCTGCGCTACAACAACTCGGTGAACTACGCCCTGGCGGTGGGCCTACTGGCGCGCCAGATCGACGGTGGCGCGGGCCTGGCCGCGCCTTGGCCGCGCGAGCTGCCCGCCCTGTCGCGCGGCGAGATCAAGGCGCTACAGCAGACGTTGAACGAGCGCGGTTTCGGCGCGGGCGCGGCCGACGGTGTGCTGGGCCCGGCCACGCGCGCCGGCGTGCGGCGCCTGCAGCAAAGCCTGGGCCTGCCGGCCGACGGCTTTGCCACGCGCGAGCTGTTGCAGCAGTTGCGGGTGCCCTGACGGCCGCTTCTGCACTACGCCATTGATAGCTGCTGGCGCTTATCCAGCAAGCGTTTATGGCAGTTTTTGCTCCAATTAAGGCATTCAATCAAAGCCCCGCCCCTCGCCCGCCTCCTCATGCGTCACGCCGTCGCGTATGTGGTAGATGCGCTTGAAGGTGGGGATGATTTTTTCATCGTGCGTGACCACGATCACGGCGGTCTGCAGCTGCTGGGCCATGTCGTTCAATATGCGTATCACAGCCATGGCGCGCTGTGAATCCAGCGGCGCGGTGGGCTCGTCGGCCAGGATGACCGGCGGGCGGTTCACCAGGCCGCGCGCAATCGCCACGCGCTGCTGCTCGCCGCCCGACAGCTGCGACGGCATGGCGCGCGCGCGGTGCTGCACATCGAGCGCCGTGAGCAGCTCCAGCGCGCGCCGACGCGCCTCGTCGTTGGGCACGCCGGCCAGCATGGGCAGCAGGGCCACGTTGTCGGTGGCGTCCAGGAACGGGATCAGGTACGGCGCCTGGAACACGAAGCCGATCTGGTCGCGGCGCAGGGCGCGCAGGTCGCGTACCTTCCAGCCGTCGTCGTAGATCAGCTGTTCGCCCAGCGTCATGCGCCCCGCCGTGGGGTCGATCACCGCGCCCAGGCATTTGAGCAGCGTGCTCTTGCCCGAGCCCGAGGGGCCGATCAGCCCCACCACCTCGCCGGGCGCGACCTGCATGTTCACGTCCTTGAGCGCGAGGAAGGCCGTGTCGCCCGCGCCGTAGCGCTTGCTCAGGTGCTCTATGCGTATGCCTTGCCGGTTCATGGCTTCAACCTATGGCCTCGGCCGGGTCCACGCGCAGCGCCACGCGTATCGCCACCACGCTGGAGAGCACGCAAATGCCCAGCACGGCGCCAAAGCCCACCGCGGTATCGAACGGCACCAGCAGCACATATTTGGGAAACAGCGGCGCGGCGAAGGTGGCCGTGATCTTGCCGACGACGAAGCCGATCACGCCCAGCACCAGGGCCTGCTGCACGATCATGGCGGCGATGGTGCGGTTGCGTGTGCCTATGAGCTTGAGCACGGCGATCTCGCGGATCTTGTCCATGGTCAGCGTGTAGATCAGGAAGGCCACGATGGCCGCGCTGACCAGCGCCAGGATCACCAGGAACATGCCGATCTGCCGGGCCGAGGTGGCGATCAGCTTGCCCACCAAAATGCCCTCCATCTGCGCGCGGTCGTACACGGTGAGGCGCTTCCAGCGCCGGATCGGCTCGGCCACCTCTTGCGGCGTGAAGCCGGGCGCGATGCGCACCAGCACGGCGTTGACGTAGCTGTTGCTGGTCTGCGAGGCGATCACCGCGTCCAGCAGATCCGGCACGGCCGGGCGGTTGAAGGCCGGGTTGGCCTCGGTGCGGCGGCGCTGCATGAGGATGGCGTCGTTGTCCTTCAGAAACTGCGCCTCCTGGGCGTCCTTTAGCGGTATGAACACCATCGGGTCGCCGCTGGTCGAGACCATGCGCCGCGTCAGGCCCACCACGGTGTAGTGGTTGCGGCGGATCTTCAGCACATCGCCCAGGCGCGCGCCGCTGGCCAGGTCGGCCACGACCTCATAGTGGCCGCGCGTGATCTGGCGCCCGGCCACCAGCTGCGGCGGCCAGCCCGGCACGCCGGGGCCGCCGGCGCTGATGCCCACCACCATGGCGCGCACGTCCTGCTCGCCATGGCCGACCTGCATGGTCAGGTAGGTGACGTTGGCCGCCTGCACCACACCCGGCATGGCCCGCAGGCCGCGCCACAGGTCGTCGGGCACGCTGGACGATTCGGCGTACGGCCCCAGCGTGTCCCTTTGCACCACCCACAGGTCGGCGCCGCTGCCGTCCAGCAGCACCCGGCCATCGTCCACCATGCCGCGATAGACGCCGGCCATGGTCAGCGTCACGCCGATCAGCAGGCCCAGGCCAATGCCGGTGAAGACGAACTTGCCCCAGGCATGCAGGATGTCGCGCCCGGCCAGGCTGATCATGGCGCCACCCCGACGATGCGCTCCACCACCTGCACGCGGCTCTTGGCGCCGAGCGCCTTTTCGCTGTAGATGACGATGGCGTCGCCCACGGCCAGGCCGTCCAGCACCTGCACCTGGCCATCCAGGTCGGCGCGGCCCAGGCGCAGCGGGGCGAAGGCCAGGCCCCCGTCCTGGTACTTCCACACGCCACGCTGGCCGCCCACGGTGCGCAGCGCGGCGTTGGGTATGGTGGGCGCCTCGGGCAGCGCCGGCAGGTGCACGGTGAGTTCGGCCAGCTCGCCGATCGGCGGCAGCGGCTCGGGCAGCTGGTCGAAGACAATTTTTGCCAACGTCTCCTCGGTCACGGCATCGGCCAGCGGCTCGGTGCGCAGCACGCGCGCCGCCAGCGGCTGTCCGCGGCGCGAGCGCAGGGTCACCGCGACCGGCAGGCCCGCCGCCAGGCCCTGGGCGGCGATCTGGTCGAAGCGCGCATCCACCCACAGGCTGGCCGGATCCACCAGCCTGACCACCGCCTGGCCCGCCACCACGGTGGTGCCGGGATCGGCGTCGCGCGCGGCCACCAGGCCGGCCACGGGCGCCACCAGGCGCAGGTTGCCGCGCTGGGCGCGCAGCGCCTGCAGGTCGGCGCGCAGGCGGGTGGCGTCCTCGCGCGCGGCGGCCAGGGCGGCGTCGGCCACGGCCAGCTCCTGCTGGCGCGTGGCGTAGCTTTCTTCGCTGGTCACGCGCACGGCCACCAGTTGTTCATAGCGGCGTGCCTGGCTGAGGGCGTAGGCCTGCTTGGCCTGGGCCTGGCGCAGGCCGGCCTCGCTGCTCTTGATGGCGGCCTGGGCGGCGCGCATGCGCTCGTCCAGATCCACCGCATCCATCTCGCCCAGCACCTGGCCGGCGCGCACGCGGTCGCCCACATGCACGTCCAGGCGCAGCACGCGCCCAGCCACCGTGGGGCCGATCTTGTAGAGGTAGCGCACCTGCACCGTGCCAATACCCGCCAGCGCCGGCGCCACGGCGCGCGACTGCACCTTGCCCAGGGTCACGGCCACCGGCGCCAGCGGCCCGGAGCGCAGCGCCACATATACAAACAGCACCAGCAAGGGCACGATGACGGCAATCAGCGCCAGCGTGCGGCGCTGCAGGCGGGGTAGCTTCATGGCTGCCTCCTGATGCCGCGCAGATAGATGGCGAACACCCCCGGCGCGTCCTGGCGCATGCGCGCCACGTCGCCGGCCAGCAGCGACTGCATCACCAGCCCCTGCACGCTGCCTATGAAGAGCACGGCGGCGGCCGGCACGTCCAGCGCCGCGTCCAGCTCGCCCTGGGCCTTGCCGGCCTGCAGCAGCCGGCGCAGGCGCTCGCCATATTGCTGGATCAACGTCTGCACCAACTGCTTCGGTACCGTCTGCCCGGGGCGCTGCAGCTCGCCAAAGATCAGGCGCGGCACGCCCGGGCGCTCGCAGACGAAGCCAATATGCGCCATGAACATCGCCTGCAGCGCCGCGGCGGGGGACGCCGCCCCATCGGCCGCCTTGTCCAGGCGCAGCAGCAGGCGCTCGGCCACCCAGCTCATCACGGCCTGCAGGATGGCGTCCTTGCTCGGGAAATGGCGGAACAGCGCGCCCTGCGTCAGCCCCATGTGCTGGGCAATGGCCGTGGTCGTGATGTCACTGGGGTTTTGCCGCGCCGCCAAGTCGACCACCGCCTCCACCGTGGCGTGGCGCCGCTCCTCGGCAGGCAGGTATTTGGCTGGTTCGTTCATGACCGTCCTGCGAAAGAAAGTAATTTATTACTATCTTATCAGCGACGGCACACGAAACAAGGTGCGCACAGGCAGAGCCATACGTGTAAATCGAAAACAACGAGCCTCTTGGGCGGAACCTGCCCAGGCGTACAGGGGGTTTACAGCTATGAAAACTGCATCAGGCCATGGTCACCGGATGGAATTCGAAGAATTCCGGCGCCACCACGTCGGCCTGGCGTAGGTAAATGTCGATATTGCCGATGTGGAAGGCTCGGTGGGCGTAGGCCGCCCACAGGAAGCCCATCACCGTCCAGGTGCGCCCGACCCAGACGACATGCTTGTCGAGCTGCGCCTGGGACAGGCCCGCGAACGCGGCCACGATGGCCTTTTGCGTGCGCTGCGCTATCTCGCGGAAGTCGCCCTTGGCGAATTCCTCCTGCAGCGCCGAATACTGCGGCAACGGCATCACCGCGCCGTTTGCGAGCTGCGGCAGGCTATGCGCCCAGTGATCCTCGCCGACGACGATGTGGGCGATCAGCCCCTTGATGGTGACGCGCGAGACGCGGTCGCCAAAGCGCATGGCGCTGGTCTCGATCGGCACCCAGTCCAGCCGGTTGGGCGGCGTTTTCGCGACCCAGGCGTCGGTGTGATCCACCATGCGCTGAAACAGCGTGAGAAACCGTTCATGCTCGATATTGGCGGCCATGATTGCGCTCCCGAAGTGGCCTATCTGATGGTAGTCAGCGCGCGCAGGCGCGTCGGCCTCGGGGCGAATAGCAACAAGCCCGCAGGGGTGGGCTGCGGGCTTGCGTTGTGCTGGCGGGCTGCGTCAGTCCGCCGTGGCTTCCTCGGGCTCGGCCGGCTCCGACTTCGCGCCGCGTTCCTTCTTGGGCAGCGGCAAAATGTCCAGCAGCACCTCGGAGGTCTCCACGCCCTGCTCGTCCTTCTTGAGCTCGATGTCCACCGTCAGGCGCCCGCCCTCGGTCAGGCGGCCGAACAGCAGCTCGTCGGCCAGGGCCTTGCGTATCATGTCCTGGATAAGGCGCTGCATGGGGCGTGCGCCCATGAGGGGATCGAAGCCCTTCTTGGCCAGGTGCTTGCGCAGTTGGTCGTTGAAGGCGACCTCGACCTTCTTCTCGGCCAGCTGCGTCTCCAGCTGCAGCAAGAACTTGTCCACCACGCGCAGGATGACCTGCTCGTCCAGCGGCTTGAAGCTGACGATGGCGTCCAGCCGGTTGCGGAACTCGGGCGTGAACAATCGCTTGATGTCACCCATCTCATCGCCCGCCTGGCGCGGGTTGGTGAAACCGATGGTGGCCTTGTTCATGGTCTCGGCGCCGGCATTCGTCGTCATGATGACGATGACGTTGCGAAAATCCGCCTTGCGCCCGTTGTTGTCCGTCAGCGTGCCGTGATCCATGACCTGCAGCAGCACGTTGAAGATGTCCGGGTGCGCCTTCTCGATCTCGTCGAGCAGCAGCACGGAATGCGGCTTCTTGGTGATGGCCTCGGTCAGGAGGCCACCCTGGTCGAAGCCCACGTAGCCCGGAGGCGCCCCAATCAGGCGGCTCACGGCATGGCGCTCCATGTACTCCGACATGTCGAAGCGGATCAGATCCACGCCCATGATGTAGGCCAGCTGGCGCGCGGCCTCGGTCTTGCCGACGCCGGTGGGGCCGCTGAACAGGAACGAGCCGATCGGCTTGTCGCCCTTACCCAGGCCCGAGCGCGCCATCTTCACGCTGGCGGCCAGCACCTCCAGTGCCTTGTCCTGGCCAAACACCACGCTCTTCAGGTCGCGCTCCAGCGTCTGCAGCTTGCCGCGGTCGTCGTTGCTGACGTTGGCGGGCGGGATGCGGGCTATTTTTGCAACGATTTCCTCGATCTCGCTCTTGCCGATGGTTTTCTTGCGCTTGGATGGCGCAAGAATGCGCTGCGCCGCGCCAGCCTCGTCGATGACGTCGATGGCCTTGTCGGGTAGGTGCCGGTCGTTGATGTACTTGGCCGACAGCTCGGCCGCGGCCTGCAGCGCGGCAGCGGCGTACTTCACGCTGTGGTGCTCCTCAAAGCGGGTTTTCAGGCCCTTGAGGATGTCGATGGTCTCGGCCACCGTAGGTTCGACCACGTCGATCTTCTGGAAACGCCGCGACAACGCTGCGTCTTTTTCGAAAATGCCTCGGTATTCGGTGAAGGTGGTTGCGCCAATGCATTTGAGCGTGCCCGAGCTGAGTGCCGGCTTGAGCAGGTTGCTCGCGTCCAGCGTTCCGCCCGACGCGGCGCCCGCGCCGATCAGCGTGTGGATCTCGTCGATGAACAAGATGGCGTTGGGCTTGTCCTTGAGGCTCTTGAGCACGCCTTTCAGGCGCTGCTCGAAGTCGCCACGGTACTTGGTGCCCGCCAGCAGCGCGCCCATGTCCAGCGAATACACGATGGCCTCGGCCAGGATCTCGGGCACCGTGCCTTCGGTGATGCGCCAGGCCAGGCCTTCCGCAATGGCCGTCTTGCCCACGCCGGCTTCACCTACCAGCAGCGGGTTGTTCTTGCGCCGGCGGCACAGGATCTGGATGGTGCGCTCGACCTCGTAGTCGCGCCCGATCAGCGGGTCGATCTTGCCGTCCCTGGCGGCCTGGTTCAGGTTCTGCGTGTACTGCTCCAGCGGCGAGGCCTTTTCATTGCGCTCGCCCTGTGCGCCACCCTCCTCGCTCTCGGGCTGGCCCTCGGGCTTGGGGGTTTCGGGCGGCTCGCCCTTCTTGATGCCGTGGGCGATGTAGTTCACCACGTCCAGGCGCGTCACGCCCTGCTGGTGCAGGTAGTACACGGCGTGCGAGTCCTTCTCGCCGAAGATGGCCACGAGCACGTTGGCGCCCGTCACCTCCTTCTTGCCGTTGCCGGTGGACTGCACATGCATGATGGCGCGCTGGATGACGCGCTGGAAACCCAGCGTGGGCTGGGTGTCCACCTCGTCGGTGCCGGCCACCTGGGGCGTGTTGTCCTTGATGAAATTCGTCAGCGAGGCGCGCAGATCGTCGATATTCGCCGCGCAGGCGCGCAGCACCTCGGCGGCGCTGGGGTTGTCCAGCAGCGCCAGCAGCAGGTGCTCCACGGTGATGAACTCGTGGCGCTGCTGGCGGGCCTCGACAAAGGCCATGTGCAAGCTGACTTCCAGTTCCTGGGCAATCATGTGAGAACTCCTATGTGCTTGCGTGATAAGGGTGACTTATAGATCGGGGTCAAAGGCCATTTGTTCAACAGGCGATTGCGCTATTGCACGGGCTCGCTCAGGCATTGCAGCGGGTGGCCGGCCTTGTGGGCGGCGTCCAGCACCTGCTCCACCTTGGTGGCGGCCACGTCGCGCGTGTACACCCCGCAGATGCCTTTGCCGTCCAGGTGGATCTTCAGCATGATCTGCGTGGCGGCCTCGCGATCCTTGTTGAAAAACTCCTGCAGCACGACGACCACGAACTCCATGGGCGTGTAGTCGTCGTTCAGCATGACCACCTGGTACATCTGCGGCGGCTTGGTTTTCTGGGTGCGCCGCTCCAGCACGACCGAACCGCCCTCGTCCCAGGTCGGGGTGCGGGGCGTTGGCGCGGGCTTTGGGGGTTTGCTTGCCATGTGTTTCATTTTAGTGTGCCGGGCCTGGCGCCGCAGTCCAAGTAACTGGCGCCAAAGCCGGCCTTTTCAAGCGTTTTCGTACACCACGCTGACATTGCTGCTACCGGCCTGCGCGCCCCAGGCCGCCAGGGCCGCGTCGCTGGGAAAGAAGCGGCTGGCCTCGCCCAGCTGCAGCTCGGCCGCGGCGGCGGCATCGAGCCCCTGGCAGCGCACGCCCATGCGCACGCGCAGGCCGTGCTGCAGCGTCTCGCCATGCTCGGTTGACTCGCGCCGCGGCGGAAACTCGCGCACCAGCGCCGCCACGTCGGGCCTGGCGCCAGCGTCGGCTGCCACCAGCAGGTAGCGCCCGAAGCGCGCCCGCGCCGCACCCAGATCCCAGACCTGCTGCACCTTCAGGCGCAGGCCGCCGCTGAAGTGATCCAGCTGCAGACGCCCGCTCAGAACCACGAATTCGTCATCCTTGAGCATGGCTCCGCTGGCAGCGATCACCGCCTCGTCGGCCGAAGCCTCGATCACCGCCGATTTGTCATCAATCTTGAACAGCGCCAGCTTGCCGCGCTGGCCATTGATCTGGCGCGAATCGCTGACGATGCCGGCCAGCACCTGGGTGTCGCGGCTTTCGGCCAGCTCGGCGATCGGCGTGCGCACGAAGCGGCGCACCTCCTGCTGCACCTCGTCGAACAGATGGCCAGACAGGTAAAAACCCACGGCGGTCTTTTCCTGCATCAGGCGCTCCTTGATGCCCCAGGGCGCGGCGTCGGCCAGATCGGGCTCCTGGGTGCTGGAGCCCACGGCGTCCTCGCCCATCATGTCGAACAGCCCGCCCTGGTTGGCATTGGCCAGCTGCGCCGCGGCAAAGTCGAACGCCCGGTCTATGGACGCCACCAGCGCCGCGCGGTTGAGCTGCAGCGCGTCGAACGCGCCGGCCTTGATCAGCGCCTCCACGGTGCGCTTGTTGATGCGCGCCCTGTCCACGCGCACGCAAAAGTCGAACAGGCTCTTGAACGGGCCGAGATCTGAGCCGCGCGGCCCCTCGCCGCGGCCCTCGCGCGCGGCGACGATGGCCTCGATGGCCTGCTGGCCCGTGCCCTTGACGGCGCCCAGCCCGTAGCGGATGACCTTGTCGGTCACGGGCTCGAAACGGTACCTGCCGCGGTTGATGTCCGGCGGCTCGAAGCTGATGCCGAAATGCTTGACCGCGTCCTCGTACAGCACCTTGAGCTTGTCGGTGTCGTCCATTTCCACCGTCATGTTGGCGCAGTAGAACTCGGCCGTGTAGTGCACCTTGAGCCAGCCCGTGTGGTAGGCC
>JAFEES010000400.1 GCA_018240995.1 Pseudomonadota bacterium
GCATATCGCCATCGCCCAGGGCGACGCCACCTTTCTGGCCGACCACTGGAACCCGTTGCACGCCGACTACTACAAAAATGCCGGCGGCGACACCAAGCTGTTTCGCAAGGGCATCTACGCGGGCAACGCCGCCCAGGGCTATCTGATCGACAAGAAAACCGCCGACCAATACAAGATCAGCAACCTTGCGCAGCTCAAGGATCCGAAAATCGCCCGGCTGTTCGACACCAACGGCGACGGCAAGGCCGACCTGACCGGCTGCAACCCCGGCTGGGGCTGCGAGGCGGTGATCGAGCACCAGCTCGGCGCCTACCAGCTGGAGGGCACCGTCACGCACAACCAGGGCAGCTACCCGGCGCTGATTGCCGACACCATCACGCGCTTCAAGGCCGGCAAGCCGGTGCTTTATTTCACCTGGACGCCCTACTGGGTGAGCAACGAACTCAAGCCCGGGCGCGACGTGGTGTGGCTGGAGGTGCCTTTTTCCTCCCTGCCGGGCGAGCAACAGGGGCTGGATACCCAGCTGCCCAATGGCAAGAACTACGGCTTCGTCGCCAACCACCAGCAAATCGTGGCCAACAAGGCCTGGACCGACCAAAACCCGGCCGCCGCCAGGCTGTTTGAAGTGATGCAACTGCCGGTGGCCGATATCAACGCGCAAAACCATCTGATGAGCCAGGGCCAGAACAAGAGCGCCGACATCGAGCGCCATGTGAACGCCTGGATCCAGGCCCACCAGAAAACCTTTGACGGCTGGCTGGAGCAGGCCCGGGCCGCCGCGCGCTGAGTACCGGCTGGAGCCGGCCAGGCGTTGCGCCACGGTAAAGGTGCGGATTCAAGCCCGACCTAAAATGACCTGCCAGTTACCGCGCCCTGCCTGCTCCCGCCATGAACGCCACCCTGCGCCCCGGTTCCGCCCCTCCAGCTCAACGGCCCCTGCTGACCGCCCGGGAACGCGAAGCCATTGGCCGCAGCCCCTGGTTTGCCTCGCTCACGCCGTCGCTGCGCCACGACATCCTGCGCCTGGGCCGCGTCACGCGCCACTCGCATGGCGAGGCCATCGTCGAACAAGGCCAGCCGATGCGCGACTGGTTCACCTGCGCCAGCGGGGCGCTGCGCTTTCGGCGCACCACGCCCGCGGGCAAGCAGGTCACGCTGGCCTATGTGGAGCCAGGCGTCTGGGTGGGCGAGGCCGAGGTACTCTACGGTCGCCCCTGCACCTTCGAGGCCCACACCCACGGCCCGACCACGCTGCTGAGCGTGCCGGAGATGGCACTGCGCTCGCTGCTGCAGCAGCACGCCACCTTCGGCGAGGCCCTGCTCACCCTGCAGGCCTGGAGCATGCGCTCGCTCTACAGCATGATGGAAGACGTGGCCACCATGCCGCTACGCGCACGCCTGGCCAAGCAGTTGCTGCATTTATTGGAGCGATTCGGGCCGCGCCAGGTGGCGCCGCAAGCCAGCCGCCCGCTGGGCCTGTCGCTGGCGCAGGACGAGCTGGCGGGCCTGCTGGGCGGCTCGCGCCAACGCGTGAACGTGGAGCTGAAATGGCTGGAGCGCCATGGCCTGATCAGCGTGCGCCCGCGCGGCATCGAGGTGCATGACACCGAGGGCCTGAAAACCCTGGTGAATCAGGCCGCGGACGAGGGCAAGGCAGACGACTGAGGCGGACACCTCCATCGATATTGTTTTCATAGCGCGTAGCGCTGTATGGACGGGCACTCAAGGCTGATTTGACTCGTAAATACCGGCAAGATGCCGGCGCTCCAGCCCGTCCCAAGTCACGCGCCATCACACTCAACGCCCCACCATCTTCCCCGGCACCACCCATTCGTCGAACTGCGCGGCCGTCACATGGCCCAGCGCCAGCGCCGCCTCGCGCAGGCTGGTGCCCTCGTGGTGCGCCTTCTTGGCGATCTGCGCCGCCTTGTCGTAGCCGATGTGGGTGTTGAGCGCCGTCACCAGCATCAGCGACCGCTCCACCAGCTCGGCTATGCGCGCGCGGTTGGGCTCAATGCCCACGGCGCAATGGTCGTTGAAGCTCTTCATGCCATCGGCCAGCAGGCGCACGCTCTGCAGGAAGTTGTGCGCCACCATGGGGCGGAACACGTTCAGCTCGAAGTTGCCCGAAGCTCCGCCCACGTTGATGGCCACGTCGTTGCCCAGCACCTGCGCCGCCAGCATGGTCAGGGCCTCGCACTGCGTGGGGTTGACCTTGCCGGGCATGATGGACGAGCCGGGCTCGTTCTCGGGGATGGTGATCTCGCCTATGCCGCTGCGCGGCCCACTGGCCAGCCAGCGCACGTCGTTGGCGATCTTCATCA
>JAFEES010000401.1 GCA_018240995.1 Pseudomonadota bacterium
GGGCCGCTGCGGTCGATTTGCAGCCGGCGATTTCCAAGTCCGACAGCCTCCTAGACACGAATGATTTGGAAACGGAATAACCGCTCTTGATCTCTAGAAAGGTTGCACCGAGTGCTACCATTTGTCCGCTATCCGGATTTGCCTCGGTTTTGGTTCTCGAGTTAGCTCCGGTCACCCTGGGGTACGTGTGCAACCAAACTTTGCTATGGGAGAGCGAAAACATGAAGCCCTCTGAAGCCTTGGCCGCGAACCGTGCCGCAATTCGGCAGGTGGTCGAATCGCACCGCGCCCGCAACGCTCGGGTCTTTGGCTCCGTGATGCGTGGCTTGGACACCGACACCAGCGATCTGGACATTCTCATCGACCCGACGCCGGAGACGACACTGATGGACGTGGCGGCCATCCAGGTTGAACTGCAACGCCTTTTGGGCGTATCGGTGGATGTGCTGACGCCCAGGGCGCTCCCTGACAAGTTTCGCAGCGTGGTGTTGGCTGAAGCGGTGCCGGTATGAGCAAGGCCCTGCGCGTCCCAGACTATCTTGAGCATATCCTCAAGGCCATCGAGCGCATTGACCGTTATACGAAGGACATGGAGGAGGCGGCCTTCCTGAGCAGTGAACTGGTACAGGACGCCGTGATCCGCAATATCGAGATCATCGGCGAGGCGTCGAACAACATCCAGCGCGTCAACCCAGCGTTTGCCGCGCAGCATGACGATATTCCTTGGCTGGTCATGTACACGATGCGCAACCGTGTATCGCACGGCTATGACAAGGTGGACTTGGAAATCGTCTGGAAGACGATCCAGCGCGATCTGCCCGGGTTGTACCGACAGGTTCAAGAGCTTGCACGCAAGGGAGAAGAAAATGCGTGATGCGTTCTGCAAGTCCGATGGTTTCGCTGCCATCCGCTCCTCGGCGCAGGCGCTGCTCAAGGTCGGCGCCATTGACAAGGCCACCATGCGCAACTTTGATGAGGCCTGCCTGGTGATGCCCCCGGTGTTCGAGCCTGAGCAAATCAAGCAGATCAGGGAGCAGAACCACGTCAGCCAGCCCGTGTTTGCGCGCTTCCTGAACACCAGCGAGTCCACCATCCAGAAGTGGGAAACAGGCGCCAAACAGCCCAGCGGCATGGCGCTCAAGCTGCTATCGGTCGTGCAAAAGCATGGCTTGAAGGTTCTGGCCTGATGGTTGCGACTGAAACTCTGACTATGGCCTCAAAGGTGGGTACGAAACCGGGTATGAAATGACAGGCACAGTCTGCACACCCAGCATCCATGCGGCTTTCAAGCCACACTTCCTGTTCAACGTCTAACCCCCAACGGGCGGCCACCACCGCCCGTTTTGCCCCATGCATACCGGTATCGCCTACGCCACCCTGGCCTACATCGCCTGGGGGCTGTTCCCGCTGTATTTCCAGCTGCTCGCGGCCGTGTCGCCGCTGGAGATCATTGCGCACCGCACGCTGTGGTCATTGCTGTTCCTGCTGGGGGTGCTGGTCGCGCGCCGGCAGCTCGCATGGGTGCGGCAGGTGGTGCGCCAGCCGCGTGTGCTGGCGGTGTTTGCGGCCTCGGCGCTGCTGCTGGCGGGTAATTGGCTGGTGTATGTGTGGGCGGTGACGAACGGCCAGGTGCTGGAGTCCAGCCTGGGCTATTTCATGCTGCCCCTGGTCAGCGTGGCGCTGGGCACGGTGTTCCTGGGCGAGCGGCCCCGGCCCGGCCAATGGCTGTCAGTGGCCGTGGCGGCGACCGGCGTGGCCTGGCTCACCTGGCAGACCGGGCATCTGCCCTGGGCGGCCCTGGCGCTGGCCCTGACCTTTGGCTTTTATGGCCTGCTGCGCAAGACGGCCACGCTGGGGGCGCTGGAGGGCCTGTCGCTGGAGACGGCCCTGCTCGTGCCGCTGGCCCTGGGCTATCTGGCCTATACGGCGCAGGCGGGCCAGGCGGCCTGGCCACACGCCGGCCCGGGCCTGCTGGCCAGCCTGCTGGCCGTGGGGCCGATCACGGCCGTGCCCCTGCTGCTGTTTGCCGCCGGTGCGCGGCGCATACCGCTGGCCACGCTGGGGCTGCTGCAATACATCTCGCCCATGCTGCAGTTTCTGCTGGGCGTGTGGCTGCTGGGCGAGACGGCGTCGCCCGCGCGCCTGGTGGGCTTTGGCCTGATCTGGGCGGCGCTGCTGTGCTATTCGGTGGAGGGCCTGTGGTGGCAGCGCATGGCCAAGGCAGGTATTTGAAAAAAATGCCGTCTAGCGCCCGTCAATAGGGCGCAAACAGCTATCAAATCAGGTGCGCAAAAACGGTAGCGGCACGTCTGCCGGTATC
>JAFEES010000402.1 GCA_018240995.1 Pseudomonadota bacterium
GGGGATCCAGGGGGCTTGGCGGGGGCACTGGATCCCCGCCTGCGCGGGGATGACGATGGCAAGGCTAAGGGGTGAGGAAATACAGTTTCGTTTAAGGCACCTTCCAAGGAAACCACATGAACGGCGCACAAGCCCTGCTCAAGACCCTGGCCGACGCCGGTGTCGAGGTTTGCTTCACCAACCCCGGCACCAGCGAGATGCACTTCGTCGCGGCGCTGGACGGCGAGCCGCGCCTGCGCGCCGTGCTGGCCCTGTTCGAGGGCGTGGCCACGGGCGCGGCCGACGGCTACGCGCGCATGGCGGGCAAGCCCGCGGCCACGCTCTTGCACCTGGGCTGCGGCCTGGGCAACGGCCTGGCGAATCTGCACAACGCGAGGAAGGGCAAGGTGCCGGTGGTGAATATCGTCGGTGACCACGCCACGTTTCACACGCGGTACGACGCGCAGCTGCAGTCCGACATAGAAACCGTGGCCAAGAACGTCTCGCCCGGTTTTGTGCGCACGGTGCAGAGCACGGCGCAGCTGGGCCGGGACGCGGCCGATGCCATTGCCGCCGCGCGCGGCCTGCCCGGCCAGGTGGCCACGTTGATCCTGCCGGCCGATGTGTCCTGGGGCGAGGGCGGTCAGCCCTGCGCCATGCTCAGCCCCAGCGCGGCGCCGGTGGCCGACGACGCGGCGGTGCAGGCCATCGCCCAGGCCATCCGCGCGGCGGGCGCCAAGGCCGCCCTGCTGCTGGGCGGCCAGGCGCTGCGCGAACCGGGCCTGCTGGCGGCGGCGCGCATCGCCGCCCAGGCGGGGGTGCGGCTGCTGGCCGAGGTCTTTCCAACGCGCATGGAGCGCGGCGCCGGCCTGCCGGCGGTGGAGCGCATCGCCTACCTGGCCGAGATGGCCGGCGTGCAGCTGGCCGGCCTGGAGCACCTAATCTTGGTCGACGCCAAGGCGCCGGTGTCGTTCTTCGCCTACCCCGGCAAAGACAGCTGCCTGGTGCCGGGCGGCTGCCGCGTGCACACCCTGGCCACGCCCGCGCAGGACGCCTGCGCCAGTCTGGACAAGCTCGTCGTCGCCCTGGGCGCGCAGCAGGCCAGCCCCAGGCTGCAGCCGCCGCAGCGCCCGGGCCGCCCGCGCGGGCCGCTCACCGCGCCCAAGGTCTGCAAGGCCGTGGGCCAGCTGCTGCCCGAGGGCGCCATCGTGATCGACGAGGCCATCACCAGCGGCCTGATGCTGGGCGCCATGACGGCGGGCGCGCCGCGCCATGACCTGCTCACGCTGACCGGCGGCGCCATCGGCCAGGGCCTGCCGAACGCCGTGGGCGCGGCCATCGCCTGCCCGGGCAGGCCGGTGATTGCGCTGATCGGAGACGGCACCGCCATGTACACCATCCAGGCGCTGTGGAGCATGGCGCGCGAGAACCTGCATGTGGTGTCCGTGATTTTCAACAACGCCAGCTACTCGGTGCTGAACGTGGAGCTCGCGCGCGTCGGCGCGCAGCAGGGCGGCGCCAAGGCCCAGGCACAGCTGAACCTGGCCGCCCCGCGCCTGAATTTTGCCCAGCTGGCACAGGGCATGGGCGTGCATGCCGTGCGCACCCGGGACGCCGAGGAGTTCTGCCAGGCGCTGGAGTACGCCCTGGCCACGCCCGGGCCGCACCTGATCGAGGCCCTGGTGCCCGAGGCGCTAGCCGGTGCCAGGCGCAGGCTGCTGCCCTGGCTGCTGCGCTCGCTGCCCAGCCTGCCCAGGCCGGTGGCGCTGGCGCTCAAGCGCCGGCTGGCGCCGTAGCCAGGCACAAAAAAAGGAACGTGGTTTGCACGTTCCTTCTTGCCTCAAAGACTACCGTCATGCCCGCGCAGGCGGGCATCCAGTCTGGGCACTGGGCCCTGGATCCCCGCCTGCGCAGGGATGACGCCGCCTCAATCACGGCGCAATCAAGCGGTGCGGGGATTACACGCGCTTGCGGTATTCGCCGGTGCGGGTGTCGATCTCGATCTTGTCGCCCTGGCCCACGAACAGCGGCACGGCGACTTCGAAGCCGGTGCCGATCTTGGCGGGCTTGAGCACCTTGCCCGAGGTGTCGCCCTTGACTGCGGGCTCGGTCCAGGTGATCTCGCGCTCGACGCTGGTGGGCAGCTCCACCGAGATGGCCTTGCCGTCATAGAACACCACTTCGGCGGTCATGCCGTCTTCCAGGTAGCTGATGGCGTCGCCCATGTTGCCGGCCTCCACCTCGTACTGGTTGTAGTCGGCGTCCATCCACACGTACATCGGGTCGGCGAAGTAGGAGTAGGTGCAGTCCTTCTTGTCCAGGATGACGTTATCGATCT
>JAFEES010000403.1 GCA_018240995.1 Pseudomonadota bacterium
CAGGTTAAGGGGGGCATCGAGTGCGAGAAGCTTGCGCAGCGCTTCTTCAGCCCACAGGAGGTGCAAGATCTTCTTGCGACGCCGCAAGCCGATCGCGCCAAGGCGTTCGTGCGTATCTGGACGCTTAAGGAGGCCTATGTCAAGGCGCGCGGAGAGGGGTTGAGCATCCCTCTGAACCGATTCGCCTTCAGCTTGCGCGTGCCACACACAATCGGCTTCGCCGCTGACGCCGCGCTAGACGCGAGCCCTATCGAATGGAGAGTGTGCCACGCGGACTTGCCAGACCATCACCTCCTGGCTCTCTGCGCAGGCCGCAGCGCACTCCAAACAGAGGCAAGGATCCTCCGTTGCGTGTCGGTGACGAGCGTTCCGCCTCCCGAGGGGGTGCTGCATGTTCAAGATATGGTCACACTGCCGCTGCCTCAGGTCACTGTGCCTGGTCACGTGACGTGACATGTCTGTGCTTCCCAAGTCTCGAAAAACGATTAAATCCATTACCAAGTGGGGCTTCCGAATGGTGGATGCAAGCAGTGAACGCAACCAACTCGTGGAACTGTATCGGATGCTCCGTCCGCTCATTCCATGGATTGCCTTTTCTTCTGCAATGGGCGTCGGCGCAGGAGCCGCAACGGTTGCACTTTTGGCGACAATCAATGCGGTATTGAATCGAGATGCTGGCATGGAAGGGAATGCCTTGTTGATCTTCTTGGCGCTATGCGTTATCGCGTTAGGGGGGCGAGCAGCATCACAGATCACGATCAACCGGGTTGGGCAGCGTTTGGTGGCTTCCATACGGCAAAGCCTCGCGCAGAAGATCCTCTCGGCTCCGATCGACGCGCTTGAGCGCTATCGAACGCATCACCTCGTACCGATTCTCACGCAGGACGTCGTTTTGTTAAGCGACGCCATTTACGTGCTGTCAACCACCGTGGTTTCTCTGGCCACCATCATCGGTTGCATGGTCTACCTTGTGACCTTGTCCCCATTCCTGTTTGGTCTTGTTTTCGTCGCATTTTCCTTGGGGGGGGTGGCCCAGCATTTTTTCCAGGCGCGCGCGATGACCGGATTCCGCAAAGCGCGGGAGCATGAGGAGCGCTTGCAGACCGCCTATAAGGACATCAGCGAAGGGGCCAAGGAACTGCGCATCCATCGGGCGCGCCGGATGAAGATGTTCAATGGCCATGTAGAGAGAGAGATCGAGGCGATTTGCAGCGTGAACAGCCAGGCGATCAATACCTATGTGGCAGCAAACTCATTCGGTTCAGCCATGTATTTCTTGCTGATCGGATTAATCTTGGTGTGGGCTGCCTTGCGTACGGTCGAGCCATCCTTACTGAGCGCCTTTGTCTTGGTGCTGCTGTACTTGCGCGGTCCGGTAGACCAAGTGCTGGGGATGTTGCCCGGTATCGGTCGAGCCAAAGTGGCCTTTCTGAGGATTGCAAATCTCTCGTCGGAATTCCATAGTCCCGAGCCGCATCTGCATCTGGGGCGGCCCCCCAGTCATGTGCTTTTTGAAAATGAAATCGAGTTGAAGGGGGTGCAATATTCCTTCGAATCGTCCAGCGAATCCTCGGCGTTTACGGTTGGTCCGGTGGATCTTCGGCTTCGCAAAGGCGAGATGGTCTTCATCGTTGGCAACAACGGATCAGGCAAGACCACGTTGATCAAGTTGTTGCTTGGACTCTATCCACCACAGCAAGGTGAAATATGGCTCGATGGGGTACGCATCACTGTGGAAGGTCGGGACGACTATCGGCAGCTCTTCACGACGATTTTCTCGGACTTTTACTTGTTCGAAGACCTCGTTGCTGATTTCGCTGGCGACGGGGAGTCGCGCCTGAACGAGGCTGCGGCCGAATACATGCGGAGGCTGGAGATCGCCGATCAGGTGCAGATTAAAGATGGTGCCTTCAGCACGTTGGATCTCTCGACGGGCCAGCGAAAACGGCTGGCGCTGGTGCACGCCTACTTGGAAGATCGGCACGTGATCGTGTTCGATGAGTGGGCGGCCGATCAGGATCCTTCGTTCCGGCACCTTTTCTACACCAAGTTGCTCCCGGAGTTGCGAGACAGAGGGCACTTGGTAATCGCGATTTCGCACGACGATCGCTATTTCTATGTGGCTGACCGAGTCATTCAGATGTCGGCAGGGAAAATCGTCGAAGATCGGCGCACGCAACGCGTTCCAGACGAAGTCAAGACGACCGTGTAGACGCCTGGCGGGCGATGGCGAGCGCCGGAAATCAGTCGCTCGATCCCCGAATGCCGAGCCGTTCTTTCCCGGTCGGCAATAGCGGGGGTATAGCTGCGCTTGT
>JAFEES010000404.1 GCA_018240995.1 Pseudomonadota bacterium
AGCAGGCTGAGTGAACTGGTGTCCATGGGTCTTCTCCAATGGGCGCATTCTGTCAAAAATTGTTTGACAGTCTGTCAACGGTTCATGTGATTGTCAAACCGCGCTCGCGTTCCCACAATGCAAGTCTTCACCAGACCAACGGAGACACAAGCGCATGAACGCACAAGCATTGGTACAGACCACGCAACAGGGCCCGGTGCTGGTCGTCAGCATCGACAACCCGCCCGTCAACGCCCTGGGCCAGGGCGTGCGCGCCGGCCTGCTGGCGGCCGTGGAGCAGCTGGAGCAGGACGCGGCCCTCAAGGCCATGCTTATCGTCGGCAAGGGCAAGGCCTTCATCGCCGGCGCCGACATCCGCGAATTCGGCAAGCCCCCCATGGCGCCCGCGCTGCCCGATGTGCTGAACCGCATGGAACTGAGCCACAAGCCGGTGGTCGCCGCCATCCACGGCCCGGCCCTGGGCGGCGGGCTCGAAGTCGCCATGTCCACGCATTTCCGCGTGGCCCTGGCCGGTGCCAAACTCGGCCTGCCCGAGGTGAATCTGGGCCTGCTGCCCGGCGCCGGCGGCACGCAGCGCGCGCCGCGCCTGATGGGCGTGAAGGCCGCTACGGAACTGATGCTCAGCGGCCAGCACCTGTCGGCCAAGGCGGCGCTGGCCGCCGGCCTGGTGGATCAGCTGGCCGAGGGTGACGACCCGCTGGCCGCCGGCCTGGCCTATGTGAACGAGCTGCTGGCGCGCGGCGTGCCGCCCCGGCGCACGCGCGATCTTGCCATTGCCGACAAGGCCGCCGCCCTGGCCGAGCTGGATGCCATTGCCGTTGACAGCGCCAAGAAGACGCGCGGCCTGTTCTCGCCCGCCAAGATCATCGAATGCGTGCGCGCCGCCGTGGAGCTGCCTTTCGAGCAGGGCATCAAGCGCGAGCGCGAGCTGTTCCTGGAATGCCTGAACAGCCCGCAGCGCCAGGGCCTGGTGCACGCCTTCTTCGCCGAGCGCGAGACCGCCAAGATCCCCGAGGCGAAGGCCGCCACGCCGCGCGCGCTGGCCAAGATCGCCGTCATCGGCGGCGGCACCATGGGCGCGGGCATCTCCGTCTCGGCGCTGGACGCCGGCCTGTCGGTGGTGATGATCGAGCGCGATGCTGAGTCGATTGCGCGCGGCCGCAAGAACGTGGAGAAGGTCTACGACGGCCTGATCGCCAAGGGCCGCATGACGCCCGAGGCCAAGGCCGCCATCATGGCGCGCTACACGCCATCGACCAGCTACGACGACATCAAGGACGTGGATCTGGTGATCGAGGCCGTGTTCGAAGACCTGGAGGTCAAGAAGGCCGTGTTCAAGGAGCTCGACCGGGTCTGCAAGCTGGGCTGCGTGCTGGCCACCAATACCTCCTACCTGGACATAGACGCCATCGCGGCGGTGACCAGCCGCCCGCAGGACGTGATAGGCCTGCATTTCTTCAGCCCGGCCAACATCATGAAGCTGCTGGAGATCGTCGTACCGTCCAAGGTGGCGGCCGACGTGGTGGTCACGGCGTTTGAACTCGCCAAGCGCATGAAGAAGGTGCCGGTGCGCGCCGGCGTGTGCGACGGCTTCATCGGCAACCGCATCCTGTCCGTCTACCGCGAGGCCGCCAACTACGTGCTGGAAGACGGCGCCAGCCCCTACGACATCGACGCCGCGGTGCGCGGCTTTGGCTACCCCATGGGGCCGTTCCAGGTGTCGGATCTCGCCGGCGGCGACATAGGCTGGGCCACGCGCAAGCGCAAGGCCGCCACGCGCGACCCCAGGGCGCGCTACGTGGAGGTGGCCGACCGCATCGCCGAGCGCGGCTGGTATGGCCAGAAGACCGGGCGCGGCTGGTACCTGTACCCTGAAGGTGCGCGCACGGGCCAGAACGACCCCGAGGTGCTGGCCATCGTCGATGCCGAGCGAAAAAACAAGGGCATCACGCCGCGCGCCTTCAGCCATGAGGAAATCATGCGCCGCTACATGGCGGCCATGGTCAACGAGGGCGCCAAGGTGCTGGAAGAAGGCATTGCCCTGCGCCCGCTGGATATCGACGTGACCTTTTTGTTCGGCTACGGCTTCCCGCGCTGGCGCGGCGGCCCGATGAAATGGGCCGACATGCAGGGTTTGGACAAGGTGTTGGCCGACATCGAGGAATTCGCCAAGGAAGACGCGCAGTTCTGGCAACCCGCGGCACTGCTGAAAAAGCTGGTGGCCGAGGGCAAGACCTTCGCCAGCCTGAACCAGCGCTGATCCACTCCTTCCCCCTCTGGGGGAAGGTTGGGATGGGGGCTTGGCATGCGCCCC
>JAFEES010000405.1 GCA_018240995.1 Pseudomonadota bacterium
GGTCACCCCCAGAGCAGAGGCCATCTCGTTCAACAACTGACCGCGCAACTGGGCTTCGTCCATCAGCCAGCCCAACAGGGGGCCGCCATCCTCGGCATAGAGGCGCTCAACGCGTTCCTTGGGCGTTTCGCCAGAACCGGGATGCTTCGAGGTATCGGGCAGGTGAACGACGGGGTTGGTGCCTGGCTGAGAGGGTGTTTTCTTCATGGTGAATTTCCTTGGAATGTTGACCTCAAGAGGTGCACACATGGGGTGTGCACTACGTGTAGTCACCAGACCGGAATTCACATCACTGCAACTGCGTGGCAGCGCAAACCCAAAAATTTTCAGCTTTACCCCGGCCGTATAAACCCGCTGCCTATTCCTGTGTTGGCATCCCGCCAATCATAGGAAAGCAAGCATGCGAACACTGCACCACGACAACGAGATTTACTACCCAGCGACTCGACACATCTTTCTGGAAGTGGAGGTTCGGCAAGAGCTGTTCTCTCCGCAGGAGCCAAGCAACCGCCTGGCCGGGCTATGGAAAGTGGCAGTGCCCCTGGAACAGGACGATGTGGATGCCGGCTGGACGGCCATGGGCGCGTTTTTCACGGTGTTCGAGACTGCGAATCTGCAGGCTTTCGATGTCTATGTGTACGACGAACAGATGAATCCGATTGAGTTGGACTGAACCAGCCCTGAAATCGCGCAGGTCGACTGGTTTGAGTCAGGCCATCACCAAGGTAGCTGGTTGGCGAGTTGGCAGAAGTCGCTGGCCGAACGTCATCCATTGGCTTTCTGGATTACAGCCGTCAGAGCAATAACACCCGGCAAAAGGCTAAACAACGGCGCTTGACTGGTTACCGCGCTCTTCGCGGCACAACCGCATCACAAGGAAACACACATGAACGCACGTATCGAAACCCTCCAACTGGCTGCCACTGCGGACATCGCACCATCGGCCCGTCAATGGCTGGAAAAACTGTATGCAATGGACTGTCCGTCTGCCACGGCCACGGTGCCAACAGAAGCCCTGTTCAATTTGCTGAGCCAGTACAGGCAAGAACTGTCCGGACTCTTCAGCCGTGATGACCTCCTCGTCCTGCTCAACGGCCTGTTTCAGAGCCGGTATGAGCCCAACGAGCTTCACCGTCTCGCCACGGACATCTGCGATGACATGGGTGTTGAAATTGACGAAGCCGAACAATCCAGCCTCTGGCCGCTGCTGGAGCGACTGTTTTCACTGACGAAGGGTCAGTCTGTTGCCCTCATCGATGCGCTTCAACTTGCATTGGCCGCAGAGGTGGGACCGACGGAATGTTGGAAGGCTCTGGGGATTGAACTCAAAGCACTCTGAGATACGGGTCGTTGCGGAATCTTCAACAAGGACACGTGGTGCCCATCGGCAATATCGCAGCGTAGTTCCCCTTGAGCTATGAAATTTTGAAAACCTGGTTGGCCCGCAGACTACGAAGGAAGAAGGCCGAAACCTGTGCTGAATTACACAATCCGGCCCGGTTCAGTTTGTGCTTGGCGATGCGGATAGTAAGTGTGCTAATTCAGCCTGGTTTTTGAGGACAATTTGCTGTGCCTCGGGAGCCTGCGACGCCTGGCTGTCTAACCCCAATCGCTTAAGGGTGTAGAACAACAGCGCCTGACGGCACTCCAGCTTTGCCTCTCCGTCTTTCATCCCATAGTCCAGCTCGATGGCACGACGTTTTCCCTCTGATAGTCCCGGGTGTGGGGCTAGAACTAGCGTCAGCATCTTATGCCACTCTGAGTCTTCGCTGGCGATATTGCCAGCAGGCTCAATGCCTTGTACCTCAAGAATTCGGCCTAAGACAAAATCACGGAATTCCCCACGAGAGTGACAGAAGGCCCGCACATGCCAACGGAATCCATCATACGCAAGGGCATGGGGAGCAATGATTCGTGCACTGGGCTCAGGGCGCGACATGGACTGATAGACGACCTTGATGCCCGTGCCTTCTCGAATTGCTTTTAGTAAGGTAGCCAAGGTGGCCGATTCGACCACTCGACCCGGCTGTGGAACGCAATCCACAGATGGCCGCCATCCGATAAAGCTCGCGGCTGGCTCAATCACGCCGGTAGCTGATGCTAACAACTCACTCAAGTATTTCTGGGGCTGACTTTCCTTGCTGAGGGCGTGGAAGTCACCCGTGACCTGGTACACCCGCGAGCTTCGGTCATAGGAAAGGTTCTGTGGAGCTAGTTCGCTGTAGCGGGCTATGTCTAGTGAAGCCTGAGGCACAGAGATTCCGAAAAAATCAGTCAGGTCGCTGCGGTTGATGCGGCCGTCCCA
>JAFEES010000406.1 GCA_018240995.1 Pseudomonadota bacterium
TAAAATAATGTGTAGATACTCATGCTCTTTGGGGGAAGGTGGAGATGGAGGCTGGAGCGCCGGCATCTTGCCGGCATATGTGCGCTAGCGGCGCTGGCCCCCACCCCAGCCCTCCCCCAGAGGGGGAGGGGCAAGACGGGCTGTCTGAGACTTGTTGCTAATCAAGCAAAATTTATAGCTGCTTACGCTTGGCGCATAAGCGGGTTTTACTGTTTTTAATGTAAGGATGGGCCAGATGTCGGACTCCCGCACGCGTTTGCAGCAGGTATTGCAGGCCCTGGACCTGGATTTGCGGCCCCATGAGGGCACGGACTGGACTATCCGCGCGCCGCGCGACGGCGCGGTGCTGGCCGGCGTGAGGTCGCACAGCCCCGAAGAGGCGCGCGCCGCCATCGGGGACGCGCACCGGGCGTGCCTGGGCTGGCGCAACGTGCCCGCGCCCGTGCGCGGCGAGCTGGTGCGCCGCCTGGGCGAGCTGCTGCGCCGCCACAAGGCGGCCCTGGGCGCGCTGGTGTCGCTGGAGGCGGGCAAGATCACTGCCGAGGGCCTGGGCGAGGTGCAGGAGATGATTGACATCTGCGACTTCGCCGTCGGCCTGTCGCGCCAGCTGCATGGGCTGACGATTGCCAGCGAGCGCCCCGGCCACCGCATGATGGAAACCTGGCACCCCATGGGCGTGGTGGGCATCATCTCGGCCTTCAACTTCCCTGTCGCCGTGTGGTCGTGGAATGCGGCCCTGGCCCTGGTCTGCGGCAATGCCATTGCCTGGAAGCCGTCGGAGAAGACGCCGCTCACGGCCATCGCCTGCCAGCATCTGCTGCGCCAGGCCATGGCGGAGTTCAACGCCGACAAACCGGGCGTCGTGCCCGAGGGGCTGAGCCAGCTGCTCATCGGCGGGCGCGAAGCCGGCGAGGCGCTGGCCGCCAGCCCGCAGGTGGCGGTGGTGAGCGCCACGGGCTCCACCCGCATGGGCCGGCAGGTGGCGGTGAAGGTGGCCAAGCGTTTTGGCCGCGCCATTCTTGAGCTGGGCGGCAACAACGCCATGATCGTCACGCCCACGGCCGATCTGGAACTGGCGGCGCGCGCCATCACCTTCGCGGCGGTGGGCACGGCCGGCCAGCGCTGCACCACGTTGCGGCGGCTGATCGTGCATGCCTCGGTGTTTGACGCGCTGCTGGCGCGGCTGACTGCCATCTACCAGAGCATCGCCATTGGCGACCCGCTGGAGCAAGGCACTCTTGTCGGCCCGCTGATAGACCAGTCGGCTTATGACGCCATGCAGCAGGCGCTGGATCAGGCCCGCGCCGAGGGTGGCCAGGTACTGGGCGGCGAGCGCGTGCGCGAAGACCTGGGTGCAGACGCCTGGTACGTGCGCCCGGCCCTGGTGCAGATGCCGGGGCAATCGGCGGTGGTGCAGCATGAGACCTTTGCCCCCATCCTCTACCTGCTGCGTTACGACGGCGGCACCGATGAGGCCATCGCGCTGCAAAACGCCGTGCCGCAGGGGCTGTCCTCGGCCATCTTCACGCAAAGCCTGGTCGACGCCGAGCGCTTCATGTCGGCCGCGGGCAGCGACTGCGGCATTGCCAACGTCAACATAGGTACCTCGGGCGCCGAGATCGGCGGCGCCTTCGGCGGCGAGAAGCAGACCGGCGGCGGGCGCGAATCGGGCTCGGACGCCTGGAAGGGCTATATGCGCCGGGCGACCAACACCATCAACTACAGCGGCGCGCTGCCGCTGGCGCAGGGCGTGCGTTTCGACGTTTGACGGCACAAAAAAAAAGACGGGATCTCGAGCAGAACCCCGTCTTGCCCCCTCCCACTTTGAGGGAGGGTTGGGGTGGGGGCCAGCGCCGCCCATGCACCCATGCCGGCAAGATGTCGGCGCTCCAGCCCCCATCCCAACCTTCCCCCAGAGGGGGAAGGAGTCTGAGACGGCTTGCCAATCAAGCGTTTTCTACAGCACCTCGCTGGCAAAGTCCGCCAGGCGCGAGCGCTCGCCGCGTGCCAGCAGGATGTGGCCACTGTGTGGCCAGCCCTTGAAGCGATCCACGGCATAGGTCAGGCCCGAGCTGCCCTCGGTCAGGTAGGGCGTGTCGATCTGCGCCAGGTTGCCCATGCAGATGATCTTGGTGCCGGGGCCGGCGCGCGTGATCAGGGTCTTCATCTGCTTCGGCGTCAGGTTCTGCGCCTCGTCGATGATCACGTACTTGTTCAAAAAGGTGCGCCCGCGCATGAAGTTCATGCTCTTGATCTTGATGCGGCTCCTGATCAGCTCGTTGGTCGCGGCGCG
>JAFEES010000407.1 GCA_018240995.1 Pseudomonadota bacterium
CCACCAATTTGATGCCGATTTCGCCGCGCCGCGCTACTGGCTGGACGAGGAAGCAGCCCGCGCAGAGTTGTTGGCGCCGCGGATCAAAGCCGTGCGCCGCGAATTAGAGCGGTTGGGGGTGACAACGCCGCCAGAGCCGGAACGCATTGCGCTGAACTACGACAGCTATCGCATGGCGTTCCGGGACGTGGCCGCCAGCACGAATGAGCGAACCGTCATCGCCACCGTACTCCCCCCAAAACGGTTCTGCCCGCATAC
Organism: Pseudomonadota bacterium; assembly: GCA_018240995.1. GTDB lineage: Bacteria > Pseudomonadota > Gammaproteobacteria > Burkholderiales > Burkholderiaceae_C > Alicycliphilus. The sequence goes on from JAFEES010000407.1 coordinate 259, forward strand.
CGTCAGCCTGGAGATGGTGTTTCGGGACGAGGTCACCGCAGACGGCCACAGCAGCGTCGCCCATCTCGATCCCCTGCAACGGCTCTACATCACCAGTGTGTTCAACAGTTATGTGTTCGATTGGTTCCTACGTCAAAGCGTCACGGCGCATGTCTCGTTTTTCTTTGTTTACAACACGCCGGTACCGCGTCTGGAGCGGGGTGATGAGCGCTTTGCTTCTATCACCAGTCGCGCCGCCCGCCTCATCTGCACCACCCCCGAATTCGACGCCCTCGCACTATCGGTCGGCCTCAAGAGCCACCAGGACGGCGCCACCGACCCCGCCGAGCGCGCCCGGCTGCGCGCCGAACTCGATGGCCTGGTGGCCCACCTCTACGGCCTGAGCGAGGAAGAGTTCGCGCATATTCTGAGCACTTTTCCGCTGGTCGCCGATGCGGTGAAAGTGGACGCGCATAACGCCTATCGCCGCGTGGCCAAGGGCTTGGTGAACTAACAAAGACGGGAGCCTGCACACCATGCAAATCAAATCCATCGCGGTTGAAAACTTCAAGGCGCTGCGCGCATCGGGCACCGTCAAGCTCAAGCCTTTGAGCGTGATCATTGGCAACAACGGCAGTGGCAAATCGAGCTTGCTGGAGGTAGTGGAAACCTACGTGCGCTTCCTCAGCGAGGGGGTGGATGGCGCCATGAAACCTTGGCAGGGCTTTGAGCACATCTGGCACAAGGCGGCGCAAACAGGCAAGGCCAGCAACGTCGGCCTGGCGCAGCAACCCAACCCCATGAAGTTGGCGCTGAATCTTCAGCTTGGCAAAACCAAAGCCAAGGTTTCCGTGGCCCTGAATTCGGCCGACAACGGCAACTTTCTTTATGTTCAACAAGAGGCTGGGCAGGTGGGAACCACCAGTTTCAAGCGCAGTGCAGTAGGGCGCAATGCAAATCAGAGTTTGGGCATTGTGAATTCGCTGGATTTGCAGGCGAGCATGGAGGCTGCGCTCAAGAGCGTGGGCAGTGGCAACAGCTTGTTGCCTTTTTTGGGGCCATTTGACAATGTGACCCGCAGTTTGCGCAGCGCTTTGTTCTTGCGGCTCAATCCCGAATCAATTGGGCAATTGCAGTCTGTCAGCCGTAGTGGGCAACGTGTTCAGTTGGCAAGCGACGGCTCCAACGTGGCCGAGTACCTGATCGACCTGCGTGAACGCTCCCCATTCGCTTTTGAGGAAATCACCCATGCGCTGCGCTATGTGCTGCCCTACGCCAGCGACGTAGAGCCCAAGGTGCTGGACGCAGGCGTCATCCGCCGCAGCTATGTGCAGTTGCTGGAGGGCCGGTACGAGATTCCAGGGTGGTTGATGTCGTCCGGTTCGCTGCGCGTGCTGCCACTCATCGCCACCCTGCTGGACCCCGACCCGCCGCCCGTGGTGTTTATTGAAGAAATCGAAAACGGCCTTGACCCACGCACCGTGGGCCTTGTGGTGGACTTGATGCGCTCTGCAGCGCGAAGTGGCAACACTCAGATCATTGCTACCACGCATTCCCCCTACTTGCTCGACATGCTGGATTTGGATGATGTGCTGCTGTGTGAACGGGGCGAAAAAGGGCCAGAGTTTTCCTGGCCGGGTAGCCGTGCCGATATGCAGACCTGGCGGCAGAGCTTCATGCCTGGGCGGCTGTACACCATGAGCGCCTTGCAACGTGAAAATTTACTCGGCGTTGATGCGGTAGCTGCCACCGATGGCGAAGCTCCAGCGGGTGGCTGGGGGGACGAATGATGAAGGTGGGCATTGTTTGTGAGGGCCGCGTGGCCGGTGAAGACGCGCAAGTATTCGAATACTTTGCCCGGCGCATTGCGCCTGGGGATACGGTCAAGGCCTTTCCCCAGGGCACCAAGCCAGAGTTGTTTGCCAATGCGGGGGATATGGCCAAAACCTTGTTTGCCACGGGCTATGACAAGGTGCTCGTTATCTGGGACATCTTGCCCCGCTGGAACAAGCCTGATGGCGAAGTGCAAGATCGCAATGACTTGCAGCCTTCTCT
>JAFEES010000408.1 GCA_018240995.1 Pseudomonadota bacterium
CATTTCGGTGACAAGGTGTTCAACACCGTCATCCCGCGCAACGTGCGCCTGGCCGAGGCCCCCAGCTACGGCCTGCCGGGCGTGGTGTTCGACCCCGCGGCCAAGGGCAGCCAGGCCTTCGTGGACTTTGCGGGCGAAATGGTGGAGCGCGTCCAGCGCATGTGATTGCAAACCGAAATTGCTTGAAACCAGTGCTGAATAAGTGCAGGCAGCTATAAAAACCATGAATGATCCACAGGTGCTCCTGCTGCCCGGTTGGCAAGACTCCGGCCCCGGCCACTGGCAGACCGAATGGGAGCGTCTGCATGGCTACCAGCGCGTGCAGCAGCACGACTGGATGCGCCCGCTGCGCGGCGACTGGACTGCGCGGCTGGAAGAGGTGGTGGCCGACGCGTCCGGGCCGGTGGTGCTGGCGGCGCACAGCCTGGGCTGCATTCTGGTGGCCTGGTGGGCGGCGCACACGCGCCACGCCCACAAGGTGCGCGGCGCGCTGCTGGTGGCGCCGGGCGATGTGGAGCGGCCTGACCTGGCCACGCAGATCCGTGGTTGGGCGCCCATTGCGCGCCAGGCCTTGCCGTTTCCTGCGGTACTGGTGGGCAGCCACGACGATCCCTATTGCAGGTTCGAACGCGCCGGTGCCCTTGCGGCGGACTGGGGCGCGCGCCTTGTCGATGGCGGCGCGCTTGGGCATATCAATGCCGAATCGGGCCTGGGGGACTGGCCCCAGGGGCAGGCGCTGCTGCGGCAGCTGCTGGCGCCAGGCCTGGAGCAAGAGCAGCAGAAGGAACAGGGCTGATGCTGCGTTTCTTTCTGATCTTCCTGGCCTGGCAGATGTCGCTCTTCGGCTTGAACATGCTTGGCTGGGTACAGCAGCACCTGGTGTTGCCGTGGACGGCCCTGCTGGCGCGCGTTTGCGCCTATCTGGTGCTGTGGTTCGACACCACCGCGGCGGCCGCCGGCAAAGTGCTCTGGAACACGGTCACCGGGTTTGGCGTCTCGATAGAACCGGGCTGCAATGGCATTGAGGCCTGCATCGTGCTGTTTGCCGCCATCATGGCCTACCCGGCGCACTGGCGGCACAAGGTGATGGGCATCGCCGCCGGCTTTGCCGCGGTGCAGGGGGTGAACGTCCTGCGCGTGATCAGCCTGTTTTACCTGGGCCAGTGGCGCACCGATGTTTTCAACTTTGCCCACGAGTATCTCTGGCAGGGCCTGATCATGCTCGACGTGCTGGTGGTGTGGCTGCTGTGGGTGCGCGTGGTGGTCAGAAGCCGGCCTGAAGAGAATGACCCGCCAAAGCAGCCACCCGCGCCGCCGGTACTGCCCGTGGTGCCGCGCGGCAACCCGGGCAAGGGCGCGGTCAGCAGTTCGCTGGACCTGTCGCCGCGCTGATGGAGGGGCATTTGATGGCGGATCAGAACGCACAACACGGCATGGCACAGCAAAACCTGCCTCAACGCAAGGTGGTCACGCGCTTTGCGCTGATAGCCATCGGTGGCTTCATCGTGCTGATGCTGGCGTGGGTCAAGCTGTCGCACTGGCTGTCGTACCCGGTGGCGGTGCTTTCGCATACGGTGTTGGAGCAGTCCACACCCATGTGGATACGCAGCGTTGAAAAGCAGCCCGGCAAGATCGCGGTGGACACCTCGGTCGAGATCGTCGTGCCGAACTCGGGCGGGCGCCGCGCCGAGGTTCTGCTGGAGGCCAACCCCGGGCGCTATGCGTTTGGCCTGCCGATACTGGGGGCGCTGCTGTTTGCCGCCTGGGCGGTCAGGCGGGCGCCCGGACGGCTGTGGCGCATGGGCCTGGGCTACGTGCTGCTGCTGCCATTCCAGAGCTTCAGCCTGGTGATGTATTTGCTGATGGAGTTGGCGAGCGCCAGCCAATTCAGCATCCGCACGCTCAGAATAGAGCAGTGGCAGCTGGAGGCCATCGTGTACGACTACCAGTTTGGCGTGCTGGTCGTGCCAACCCTGGTGCCGGTTCTGGTGTGGTTGTTGCTCGATGGAAAATTCTTCAGCGCGCTTGCACATGACTGGAAGCAGTCCACACGCCGGGCGGTGTTGCCGTCGGCAAAAATTGAATAGAAAGCTTCATCACTCATGGTGACAAAAAAACCCAAGGGCCTGGGCCGCGGCCTCGAAGCCTTGCTCGGCCCCAAGGTTGCGGAACCGGCGGAGCAGGCCCAGGCCGCGGCCGCGGGCCTGCCCAGCGCGCTGGCGCTCGATGACCTGGTGCCCGGCATGTACCAGCCGCGCACGCGCATGGACGAGGGCGCGCTGTA
>JAFEES010000409.1 GCA_018240995.1 Pseudomonadota bacterium
GTGCGTTTTGGTGGGCGCTGGCCGCGCATCATCGCCGCGCTGTCGGCGGTGCTGTGCTCGTTCACCTATGTGGTGGCGCAGATCTACGGCGTGGGGCTGATCGCCTCGCGCCTGACCGGCGTGCAGTTCGAGATCGGCATCATGCTCGGCCTGGGCGGCGTGCTGCTGTGTTCCTTCCTGGGCGGCATGCGCGCCATCACCTGGACGCAGGTGGCGCAGTACATGGTGATCTTGCTGGCCTTTTTGATACCCGTGTCCTGGCTGGCCTACAAGCAGCTGGGCAACCCGGTGGCCCTGGTGGCGGCGGGCAAGCAGCTGGGCAAGATCGCCCAGCTCGAAGATGGCCTGCTGGCCTCCGAGGTCGAGCGCCAGGTGGTGGCCGCCTACCTGCAGCGCGCGCGTGACTACCAGGCGCGTCTGACCGACGTGCCCGCGGCCCTGGCGCGCGAGCGCGAGGCCACGCGCGCGCGCCTGCAGCGCCTGCGCGCGCAGAACGCCGACGTGGGCCTGATCGTCGCCGCCAGCCGCGAGCTGGCCTCCATGCCGCGCAATGAGGCCGCAGCGCGCGAGCGCTGGACGCGCGAGATGCAGTCCAACTACGAGCGCGCCCGCGAGCTCGGCGGCCTGCCGCGCCACAGCCAGGCCTTTGCCGGCGACCCCGATGGCACGCCCGCCGAGCGCCAGGCGTTCGAGCATTCGCGGCGCAACTTCCTGGCGCTGATGTTCTGCCTGATGGTGGGCACGGCCGGCCTGCCGCACCTGCTCACGCGCTACTACACCGTGCCTTCGGTGGGGGCGGCGCGCACCTCGGTGGCCTGGTCGCTGTTCTTCGTGGCGCTTTTGTACCTGAGCGCGCCGGCCTTGGCGGTGCTGGTCAAATACGAGGTCATGAACAACCTGGTGGGCAGCAGCTTTGACCAGTTGCCCAACTGGATGGCGCAATGGGCGCGGGTAGATGCCTCGCTACTGTCGGTGGAGGACATGAATGGCGACGGCATCGTGCAGTTTGGCGAGATCCGCTTCGGCGCCGACCTGATCATGCTGGCCACGCCCGAGATCGCCGGCCTGCCCTATGTCATCTCCGGCCTGGTGGCCGCCGGCGGCCTGGCGGCGGCGCTGTCCACCGCCGATGGCCTGCTGCTGACCATCAGCAACGCCCTGGTGCGCGACCTGTACTTCCAGGAGACGCGGCGCCGGGCCTCGCCCGAGCAGCGCGTGATCCTGACCAAGTTCACGCTGCTCTCGGTGGCCCTGTCGGCGGCCTTCGTCGCGGCGCTGAAACCCTCGGAGATCCTGCCCATGGTCTCGGCCTCGTTCTCCATCGCGGCATCGGCCTTCGTGCCGGCCATGGTGCTGGGCATCTTCTGGCGCGGCACCACGCGCCGCGGCGCGGTGGCGGGCATGTTGGCGGGCCTGTCGGTCACCATGTACTACCTGCTGTCGCAGGTGGAGGGCGTGCGCGAGGCCGTGCCCCAGATGCTGCTTGCGAATGGCCTGTGGTTTGGCATCAGCCCCATCTCGGCGGGCGTCTTCGGCGTGCCCACGGGCGTGGCCGTGACCTGGCTGGTGAGCCTGGCAACCCGGCCGGGCAGGGTGCAGTCCGTGACTCCGGATGGCCTGTGACGCCCGCCGGCGTGATCACGGCCTTTTTCTAATTCACAATTGATCACAATCGTGGCAAACTGAAACCGTTGCGGCGCCAGTGCGCCTGTGAGACGTGAAGCGAGGGGTGCCATGATTTTCGTCAAGACCGCGGCCGGCCAGCAGGCGTTCAGGGAGCGCCACGGCGTGCTCTCGCTGCGCCAGCGCTCGGCCTTCATCTTGTTTGATGGCAAGCGCACCCTGCCGCAGGTGCTGGCCGCAACCGCGGCCCTGGGCGTGGGCTGGGATGATGTGCGCCACATGGTTGACGCCGGGCTGCTGGAACTGGCCGAAACGGCACCCGCAGCCCGCGCCGCCAAGCCCCCCGAGCGGGCCGACGCAGTGACGCCAGACCCGGGCGGCGAGCGCTCGCCGGGCGAACGCTATCAGGCCGGCTACCTGGTGGCCACCGAGCTCACCGCCGGCCTGGGCCTGCGCGGCTTTCGGCTGCACCTGGCCGTGGAGGGCGCCACGGGTTACGAGTCACTCGCAGCCCTGGCACCGAAGATCCGCGAGGCCGTGGGCGAGGCCGGGTATGAGCGGCTGGAGCAGGCGCTTTTCGCCTGAGAGCCTGAGAGGCAATTCCCCATGCCCGCCTTGCACGCCAAAACTCCGCCACTCTTCGTTGCAAATACTCGCC
>JAFEES010000040.1 GCA_018240995.1 Pseudomonadota bacterium
GCAGCGTGGCCAGGTACAGCAGCATGGCCTCGACCGACTTTTCCACCTGCACGGCGATGCGGCTGCCTTCGGGCAGTTTGAGTGCGACCAGCAGGTTGGCAATGCGGGCGCTGGCGCGATCCAGGTCGCGCCAGGTGTAGAGCAGCGGCGCGCCGCCGGCCGTGGCGGCCTCGACGGCGATCTGCTCCAGGTCGCACGGAAAGGCGGCGCGCAGCGCGCCAAACAGGTTCTGGTTGGGGGTGCTCATGTGGTGTGTCCAAAAAATCAAAATGCGGGACGGCGCTTTTACAGGAAGGCGGCAATGCCCTCGCGGTGCTCGGCGCTGTCGGTGTAGGGGTCAGCTATGTTATGCATAGCTGGTTGCGCTGTTTTGATAAGCCTCTGCGCCATGTTTTGCATTTGCAGGGCGTGCAGGCTCGGTTGGTTCATGCGGGTCGCGCCCGGTGCCAGGGCGGCGATGCGCTGGGCCGTCTGCAACGCCTGGGCGGGTAGTTGCCCGGGCGACAGCACGCGGCTCAGAAAGCCGCGCTGCAACTGCTGGCGCGGCATCGAAGCGGAAGTCAGGGTATGCGCAGATGTCGCCGCCCGCGCAAAACGCCTGGCCCAAGCCTTCAATGATCACGCAGCGCGCATTGTTGCTGCGCTGGATGCTCTCGAATAAAGAGTACGGCCGGCGCCACATGGCGCGCGACATGGCGTTCCGCCGCCCCTCGTGGCGCAGCGTCACGCGCAGCACGCCGCGCTCCAAGGCCTGCCCCGCGGCCGCCGTGGCCAGCACTACCTCACCCGACATGCAATGGCTCCCTCTGCTCTGTTTGAACCGGCATCACTCCAGCTTGGCGCCGGAGGCCTTCACCACCTGTGCCCAGCGCCTGACCTCGCTGCTGACCATCTTGCCGAAATCGGCCTGCGACAGCTGGCCGAACTCGGCGCCGTTGCCGGCCCAGATGGTCTTGATTTCCTCGGCGCTGCCCAGCCTGCGCACCTCTTCGACGATGCGCGCCTGCACGTCGGCAGGCGTGCCCTTGGGCGTCCACAGGCCGTACCAGGTGGAGACGGTGTAGTCCGGCAGGCCCACCTCGGCGGCGCAGGGCACGTCGGGGAAGGCCGGGTTGCGCTTAGGCCCGGAGACCATCAGCGCCCTGATGCGCCCGCCCTTGATGTGCGTGGCGGACGAACCCAGGCCGTCGAACATCATGTCCACGTTGCCGGCTATCAAGTCCTGCAGCGCCGGGCCCGCGCCGCGGTAGGGAATGTGCGTGATGAAGGTGCCCGTCTGCAGCTTGAACAGCTCACCCGCCAGGTGGTGCGAGCTGCCCGCGCCGGCCGAACCGTAGTTGAACTTGCCAGGGCTGGCCTTCACCAGTTCGAGGAACTGGCGTATGTCCGTGACCTTGATGTTGCGCGGGTTCACCACCACCACCTGGGGCACGCTGGCCAGCAGCGCCAGGGGCACGAAGTCCTTTTCGATGTCGTAATCGAGCTTGGGGTACATGGACGGCGCGATCACATGGTGCACGCCACCCATGAACAGGTTGTAGCCGTCGGCATGGGCCTTGGCCGCGGCGCTGGCGCCCACGGTGCCGCCGGCGCCGCCGCGGTTGTCTATGACCAGCGTCTTGCCGGTGGACTTGGAGAACTGCGCCGCCAGCGGGCGCGCGAATGCGTCCGTGCCGCCGCCCGCGGGAAAGGGCACGATCAGGTTCACGGGTTTGCTCGGCCAGCCGCCTGCGCCCTGGGCCCAGGCGCCGCCGGTGGCCAGCGCCAGGCCGGCGGCACCGGCGGTGCGCAGCAGGTCGCGCCGGTGCAGCGGCGGTGCGCAGGGCGTGGCGTGGTCTTTGTGTTGCATGGTGTTGTCTCCTGGTTGTAATGAAAAATGAGGCGCACTCAATCGCCGCACAGATCCTCGATCTCGCCCGACACGGCCACCCGCCCCTGCGCCAGCAGGTCGCGGTTCTTGTCGATGCGCTTGAGGTCGTACAGGTAGTTGACCATCAGGCCGAAGGACTGCTTGACGCCCTTGGCCGACGGGTCGCCGGCCCAGTTCAGCCGCTCCACGCGCGCGCCGTTGCCCAGGTGAAAGCGCGCCACAGGGTCGATGGGCTTGCCGTCCTGCTGCTCGCGCGCCAGATAGCGCGCCGCCGATTGCATGAGCAGTGCGCGCAGCGGCGACTTGGGCGGCAGCTCCAGCGCCTTGTCGGCCGCGGCCAGCACCGGCGCGGCCAAGTCTTTGGCAGTGGCGGCCTCCAGGCCCAGGGCGCGGCCCAGCGCGGCCCGGCGCTTGTCGTCCAGCAGCGCCAGCTGCGCCGCGCAGTTTTTCTGCAGCCAGGCGCGAAAGCCGGGAATCGGCGACAGCGTGGCGAAGTGGCGCAGGCGCGGGAACTCGCCCTGCAGCGTGTCCACCACATGCTTGATGAGCGAGTCGCCAAAGCTCACGCCGCGCAGCCCCGTCTGGGTGTTGCTGATGGAGTAGAAAATCGCCGTGTTGGCGCGCTGTATATCCGCGGCCTCGGCCGACTCGTCGAGCAGCGGCGTGATGCTGTCGGAGATCTCGTCCAGCAGCGCCACTTCGACGAAGATCAGCGGCTCGCCCGGCAGCCGCGGGTGGAAAAAGCCGTAGCAGCGCCGGTCGCTGTCCAGGCGGTTCTTCAGGTCGGCCCAGCTGCGTATGTCGTGCACCGCCTCGTACTTGATGAGCTTTTCGATCAGCGAAGCCGGCGAGTCCCACGACAGGCGCTTCAATTCCAGGAAGGCCACGTCGAACCAGGTGGAAAACAGCTGCTCCAGCTCGGCCTCCAGCGGCAGCAGGCATTTGTCGCCCTTCAGCCGCGGCAGCAACTCGGCGCGCAGGTCCAGCAGAAAGCGCATGCCCTCGGGAAAGGCCGCAAAGCGCTGCAGCAGCCGGGTGCGCGGCGAGCTCATGGCGCGGCGCAGGTGCGCCTCGGCATGGGGCTCGTCGCCGGTGCCGGCGGCGGCCTCGTAGCGCTGCTGGGCACTTTTCAGGCGTGCGGCATCGGGCGCGAACTGCTCGCTCATCAGCAGCCACAGGTCGCGCCGCTGCTCCGGCGCGGCCTGGCCGTACCACTGGGCCACGGCCTGGGCACGGCGCCCACCCTCGACCTCGCTCACGCGCGGCGCCACCACGTCCTGCAGCTGGGCCAGCAGGCGGCGCAACGCGCGCGGCGTCAGCGCTTCGCCGCCGCGGCGCAGCGTGGCCGCCAGGCGCTCGTGCGTGCCGCGCTCGGGCTCCTGCTTGGGCTGTGCCTCGCCGGCGCCGTCCCTGGGCTTGTCCTTGGCCGCGCCCGCCCTGCCCTTGGCGGGCCGCAGGCGCTCCACGCTGCGCGCAATCCAGGACGAGGTGTCATTGCTCATGGTGCGATCCGGGAAGGGTGGTTGCGGGCCAGTACGCGCAGTGCGTCGCGCTGGGCGAAAAGATGCTGGCGCATGGCCTGCTCGGCGGCGGCGGCATCGCCGCTCTTGAGCGCGGCAAACACCTGCAGATGCTCGGCCAGGCTTTGCTGCAGGCGGCCCGGCGCCTGCAGCGTCTGGTGGCGCGCCAGGCGCAGTATCTTGCGCAGGTCGCCAATCACCTGCGCCAGCCAGCGGTTGTCGGCCAGGGTGATGAAGGCCTCGTGGATGGCGTAGTTGGCCTCGTAATACTCGGTGATGCGCCCGGCTGCGGCATGCTCGCGCAGGCGCTGGTGCAGCAGCTCCAGGGCGGCAATGTCGGCCGGGCCGGCATGCTCGGTGGCCTCGAACGCGGCGCGCCCTTCCAGCAGCGCGATCACGGGAAAGATCTGATCCACGTCGCGCTCGGTGATCTCGGCCACGAAGCAGCCGCGGCGCGGCTCGTGGCGCAGCAACCCCTCGGCCGCCAGCACCTTCAGCGCCTCGCGCAGCGGCGTGCGCGACACCGCCAGCTGCTCGCACAGCGCCACCTCGTCCACGAAGCTGCCCGGCGCCAGCTGGCCGGCAAAGATCTGCTGGCGCAGCCTCTCGGCGGCCTGGTCATGCAGGGAATTGACAACGCTGCGCATGGCGACAAATCAGTGAACCCGGGGGGCGTTCAAGGGAGACGAAGAAACGCGAAAAGCACATGATTTCGCATAATTTTTGGTAATTATGGAACCATGATGGCCGCTGCCACGATCGGTGCTATCACCTACGGAGCCACTTTGCGCCACACTTTCGTGCCGCGGCATTTGCTGCTGGCTGCAGCCTGTCAGCGCCCCTTATAGAGGAGATCACCATGACAGACATCCGTCACCCCGCACCCGCGCAGCGCTTCAGCGCACGCGCTGCCGTGATCGGCGAGGACACGCGCATCGTGCGCGCCCTGCCGCACCGCGAACGACGCACCGTGGGCGCCTGGTGCTTTCTCGATCACCTGGGGCCGGTGCAGTTCGCGCCGGGCAAGGGCATGCATGTGGGCGCGCACCCGCACATCGGCCTGCAGACCTTCACCTGGATGATCGAGGGCGAGGTGGTGCACCGCGACTCGCTGGGCAACGAGCAGATCGTGCGCCCCGGCCAGGTGAACCTGATGACCGCCGGGCGCGGCATAGCGCACACCGAGGATTCGCTGCTGGAGGGCGCGCGCCTGCATGCCGCGCAGCTGTGGATCGCCCTGCCCGAGGCGCAGCGCCGCTGCGCGCCGGCGTTTGCCAACCACCCCGAGCTACCGCAGGTGGATACCGGCGGCTGGCGCGCCACCGTGCTCGCCGGCAGCGCCCTGGGCCAGACGGCCCCGGCCCAGGTCTACACGCCGCTGGTGGGCCTGGACCTGGCCAGCACCGGCCCGGCCCAGACCACGCTGGCGCTGCGGCCCGGGTTTGAGTACGCCGCCATGGTGCTGCGCGGCGCGGCCACCGTGGCCGGCGAGGCGCTGGCGCCGGGCGAATGGCTGTACTTCGCGCCCGGCCGCACGGCCCTTGAGGCGCGCTGCGACGATGCGGCGCAATGGTTGCTGCTGGGCGGCGAGCCCTTCGCTGAAGACATCCTCATCTGGTGGAACCTGGTGGCGCGCAGCCAGGCCGAGCTGCAGGCCGCGCTGGACGACTGGAACGCCGGCCGCTTCGCCCCGGTGCGCGCCGGCAGCCTGGCCGCCCCCCTGCCCGCCCCCAGCCTGAGCGGCGCACGCGTGCGCGCCAGCGGCCAGGGCTGATGCCCGCCAGGGTCTGCGCCGGGCAGATCAGTTACTACATTATCAATAGCTGTTAGCGCTTACCCATAAAGCGCAGAAGCCACTTTTTCTCTGATTTTCAACATGTCTCAGACTCCTTCCCCCGCCGGGGGAAGCTTGGTTTTGTAGCAATTCACTCCATAGAGGTGAGGTTTGTGGCTGTTTCTCCCTCTCCCCTTGCGGGAGAGGGGAGCAGGTCAGAGATGCCACACCCTGCAAGGCCTGCGAGTTTCATAGGTGACAGACAGGGCCTGGGCGCCCCCATAGCATCCAATCCCATGCACCCGGACAGTGGCCAACCGGCCTTGGCCGCAGCCTCAACCTTCCAAGGAATCGAAGCAATGAGCGTGAAGCAACTTTTCGACCTGACCGGCCAGGTGGCCCTGGTCACCGGCGGCTCGCGCGGCCTGGGCCTGCAGATGGCGCAGGCGCTGGGCGAGATGGGCGCCAGGCTGGCCATCACGGCGCGCAAGGCCGACGAGCTGGCCCAGGCCAAGGCGCACCTCGAAGGCCTGGGCCATGAGGTCGAGACCATAGTCAACGATTTGTCGAAGTTCGAGCAGATCCCGGCCCTGGTCGATCAGGTGCTGGCACGCTTTGGCACCATCGACATCCTGGTCAACAACGCCGGCGCCACCTGGGGCGCAAAGGCCGAGGACTACCCCGACGCCGCCTGGAACAAGGTGATGGATCTGAACGTGAACGCGCCCTTCTTCCTCTCGCGCGAGGTGGGCCGGCGCGTGATGATTCCCAGGGGCCGGGGCAACATCATCGTCACCGCCTCGGTGGCGGCCCTCAAGGGCACGCCGCCGGGCATGAACACCATTGCCTACAACACCTCCAAGGCCGCGGCGCTGCACTTTGCGCGCACCCTGGCCTCGGAATGGGGGCCCTACGGCATCCGCGTGAACGCCATCTGCCCGGGCTTTTTCCCGAGCAAGCTGGCCAGCGGCCTGATCGAAAAGCTCGGGCCGGCGCTGGTCGAGCGCACGCCGCTGCGCCGCATTGGCGGCGACGAGGACCTGATGGGCGCGGTGGTCTTCCTGGCCTCGAACGCCTCGCGCCACATCACCGGCCAGGGGCTGGTCGTTGATGGCGGCGCCAGCCTGATCTGATTTTTTGAAAGGAACTCTCTCATGGATTTCTCCTACTCCGCCAAGGTCGTCGATCTGCAACAGCGCCTGACGGCCTTCATGGACGAGCATATCTACCCGGCCGAGGCCGTCTACCACGCCGAGGTGGAGGCCAACCGCCGTGCCGGCAACGCCTGGCAGCCCACGCGGGTGATGGAAGAGCTCAAGACCAAGGCCCGCGCGGCCGGCCTGTGGAACCTGTTCCTGCCCGAATCCCAATACGGTGCTGGCCTCACAAACCTGGAATACGCGCCGCTGTGCGAGATCATGGGCCGCTCGCATGTGGCGCCCGAGGCCTTCAACTGCTCCGCGCCCGACACCGGCAACATGGAAACCCTGGTGCGCTACGCCACGCCCGAGCAGCAACAGCGCTGGCTGCTGCCGCTGCTGGACGGCAAGATCCGCTCGGCCTTCGCCATGACCGAGCCCGCCGTGGCCTCGTCGGACGCCACCAACATCGAGGCGCGCATAGAGCGCGTGGGCGACGAATATGTGATCAACGGCCGCAAGTGGTGGACATCGGGCGCGCCCGATCCACGCTGCGAGATCCTGATCTTCATGGGCAAGACCGACCCCGACAACGCCAGCCGCCACCGCCAGCAGTCCATGATCCTGGTGCCCATGAAGACCCCCGGCGTGACCATGGAGCGCCCTCTGTCCGTGTTCGGCTACGACCACGCGCCGCACGGCCATGGCGAGGTGAGCTTTGACAACGTGCGCGTGCCGGTCGCCAACGTGCTGCTAGGCGAGGGCCGCGGCTTCGAGATCGCCCAGGGGCGCCTCGGCCCCGGGCGCATCCACCACTGCATGCGCCTGATTGGCGTGGCCGAGCGCGCGCTGGAGCTGATGTGCCGCCGCGCCTTGAGCCGCGTGGCCTTCCACCGCCCCGTGGCCGACCAGGGCGTGACGCGCGAGCGCATCGCCAACGCGCGCATCCTGATCGACCAGGCGCGCTTTCTGGTGCTGAACGCCGCCTACATGATGGACACCGTGGGCAACAAGGTGGCGCAAAAAGAGATCGCCATGATCAAGGTGGCCGCGCCCAGCATGGCCTGCCAGGTGATCGACTGGGCCATGCAGGTGCATGGCGGCGCCGGCGTGTCGGACGACTTTCCGCTGGCCGCCGCCTATGCCCAGGCACGCACGCTGCGCTATGCCGACGGCCCCGACGAGGTGCACCGCAACCAGATCGGCAAGATGGAGCTGGCCCGCTACATGACACTGGACAAGCGCTGAAATGAAGCCATTGTTCCTCACACGTCGCTTGGCCATCGTCATCCCCGCGCAGGCGGGGATCCAGTGCCCCTCGGCGACGTCTCTGGATCCCCGCCTGCGCGGGGACGACGGCGGCGGCGCGGTCGTGGCGCCCGGGTTTCATGCAATACGGATGGCGCGCCGCGCCATGGATCACTGACATGTCCAAGCGCCACCTGGCCCATTGGCCGCGCCTGCTGCCGCAGCACCTGACGCTGCCGGCCACGCACCTGTACCGCAACCTCGAGGTCTCGGCCATGCGCTACCCGCACAAGGCGGCGCTGGTGTTCTACGACGCGGCCATCAGCTATGCGCGCCTGCAGGACGAGAGCGAGCGCCTGGCCGCCCACCTGCAGCAGCGCTGCGGCGTGCGCCGGGGCGACCGGGTGCTGCTGTACCTGCAGAACAGCCCGCAGTTCGTCATCGGCTACTACGCCATCCTGCGCGCCGACGCGGTGGTGGTGCCGGTGAACCCGATGAACCTGACCGAGGAGCTGCGCCACTACGTGCTGGATGCCGGCGCGCGCACCATCCTCGCGGCGCAGGACTTGTGGGCCCAGGTGTGCCCGCTGCTGCGCGAAGGCCTGGCGGCCGCCGCTGCCGATGCGCAGGCGCCAGGCCTGCGCCACGCCGTGGTGGCGGCCTATGGCGACTACCTCACGGCGCCCACCGACCTGGCCGTGCCGGCCTTCGTCAGCGCGCCGCGCAAGCCCGTCGAAGAACCCGGCGCCTGTGCCTGGGTGGACGCCCTGGCCGCCGGCCTGCGCCCCGCGCCCATCGCCGCCGGCCCCGACGACCTGGCGGTCATGCCCTACACCTCGGGCACCACGGGCCAGCCCAAGGGCTGCATGCACACGCACCGCAGCGTCATGTACAACACCGTCTCCGGCGGCGCCTGGCTGGGCACCACGGCCGACGCCGTGTCGCTGACGGTGCTGCCGATGTTTCATGTGACGGGCATGCAGGGCGGCATGAACAGCCCTTTGTATACCGGCTCGACCATCGTGCTGCTGCCGCGCTGGGATCGCGACGCGGCCGCGCAGCTGATAGCGCGCTACCGCGTGACGAACACGCAGATGATCGTCACCATGGTGGTGGACTTGCTGTCCAACCCGCGGCTGGGTGAGTACGACCTGTCCAGCATCCGGCGCCTGAGCGGCGGCGGCGCGGCCATGCCCGAGGCCGTTGCGGCCAAGCTCCAGGAGCTGTGCCAGATCGACTACATCGAGGGCTACGGCATGTCCGAGACCATGGCCGCCACGCATGTCAACCCGCCCGACCGGCCACGCAAGCAATGCCTTGGCATACCCATCTTCGACGTGGATGCGCGCGTGGTCGATCCCACGACCCTGGCCGAGCTGCCGCCCGGCGAGGTGGGCGAGATCATCGTCCACGGCCCGCAGCTCATGCAGGGCTACTGGGGCCAGGATGAGGCCACGGCCCAGGCCTTCGTGACGCTGGAGGGCAAGCGCTTCTTGCGCACCGGCGACCTGGCGCGCACCGACGAAGACGGCTACTTCTACATGGTGGACCGGCTCAAGCGCATGATCAACGCCTCGGGCTACAAGGTCTGGCCAGCCGAGGTCGAGGCCCTGATGTACGCCCACCCGGCGATCCAGGAGGTCTGCGTGATCGCCGCCCAGGACGCGCGCCGCGGCGAGACCGTGAAGGCCGTGGTGGTGCTGCGCGATGCCTTCCGGGGCCAGGTGAGCGAGCAGGACATCGTGGACTGGGCCCATGGCCACATGGCGGCCTACAAGAGCCCGCGCCTGGTGTCCTTCGTGGACAGCCTGCCCAAGTCCGGCACCGGCAAGGTGCAGTGGCGTGCCCTGCAGGAGCGCGAGTCGGCACCGCGCTGACACGCAGCCATGCCCGCCTATACTGGCTGCCATGGCGGCCAGGAACGGGGGCGCTGCGCCCTCTTCCACCTTCTTGCAGCGGGAGGTTTTCATGGACAGGTTCCAGTTTTGTGCAAGTCTCGTCAGTGGCGCAGCGATGGCCGCCCTGCCCCGTGCAGCCTTCGCCCAGGCTGCGCCTGCGCAGCGGCTGGACACACCCCGGGCCATCGACATGGCCGGGCGGCTGCGCATGCTGTCGCAGCGCTGCACCAAGGCCTATCTGCAATCCGGCCAGTCCATCGCCAGCGACGGCGCGCGCATCCTGCTACAGGATTGCATAGCGCGCTACGAGGCCCACCTGACGGGGCTGAAGGCCTTCCAGCCGAATGCGGCGGTGCAGGCCAGCCTGCCGCAGCTGCAAACCCTGTGGTCGCAATTCAGGGCGCTGCTCGCCGGCGAGCCCAGCCGCACGGGCGCGGCCGCACTGTATGACGCCAACGAGACGCTGCAAAGCGCGGCCCACTACCTCACCGTGTCCTATGGCAACACCAACGGCGCGCCGCTGGAATACCTGATCGGCCTGGCCGGGCGCCAACGCATGCTGTCGCAGCGCATGGCCAAGTTTTACTTCTACCGCACCTGGGAGCTGTTCGAGGCCCCCGCCGACATGGAGCTGCACCTGAGCCGCGCGCATTTCACCTCGGTGCTGACGCAGCTGGAAAACTCGGGCCACGCGGCGCCCGCCGCCCGCGCCGCCGCCACGCGCCTGCGCCAAGCCTGGGAGCCCTACCAGCAGGCACTGTTCGCCAGCAAGGAGCCGGCCGCCATGCGCGCCGGCGCCGAGCGCGTGGCTGAGGGCAGCGAGCGCGTGCTCGCCGCCTGCGAGGAGGTGGTGGCCCTGCTCGTGGCCCAGGCTCAGGGCAGGCCGACCTAACCTGCCGCTGGCCGCTTACCCGGCATCACGCGCGCTGCCTTTGCGCCCACAGCCACATGGCCACGCCGGCCAGCACCATGGGCACGCACAGCCACTGGCCCATGCTCAGACCCAGGGGCAGCAGGCCCAGGAAGCTGTCGGGCTCGCGAAAGTATTCCGCCGTGAAGCGCAGCACGCCATAACCCACCAGGAAGGCCGCAGCCACCTCGCCGCGCCTGCGCGGGCGGCGCGCATACAGCCACAGCAGCACGAACAGCAACAGGCCTTCAAGCAGGAACTGGTAAATCTGCGACGGGTGGCGCGGCAGCATGGAGCCGCTTTGCGGAAACACCATGGCCCAGGGCAGGTCGGGCGGCGCAAAGCGCCCCCACAGCTCGCCGTTGATGAAGTTGCCCACGCGCCCGGCCGCCAGCCCCGTGGGCACGCAGGGCGCGACAAAGTCCGCCACCTGCAGCCATGGCCTGCGGCGCGAATGGGCAAACCACAGCATGGAGCCGATCACGCCCAGCAGCCCGCCATGAAAGCTCATGCCGCCCTGCCACACGTAGAGGACTTCCAGCGGATGCGTCAGGTAGTAGCCGGGCTTGTAGAACAGGCAGTAGCCCAGGCGCCCGCCTATCACCACGCCCAGCACGCCAAGGAACAGAATGTCCTCCACATCCTTGCGCGACCAGGCCTGGTCGCCCTTGAGCGAGGCATAGGGCTCATGGTGCAGGCGGCGCAGGCCCAGCAACATGAACAGGCCAAATGCGGCCAGATAGGTCAGGCCATACCAGTGAATGGCAACGGGCCCGATCTGCAGGGCCACGGGGTTGATCTGCGGGTACATCAGCATGGCGGCGATTGTGCCGCAGGTGTATTGCAGCCAGATTTGAATCGCCGCCCGGGGCGCGCGATACTCGGGGCTACAGCAACCTACAACAGAGCAACACCATGCAAGGCCACACCGCCGTCATCGACTGTCTCAAGGAACTGCTGCGCGGCGAGCTGGCCGCGCGCGACCAATACTTCATCCACTCGCGCCAATACGAGGATCAGGGCTTTGTGCGCCTGTACGAGCGCCTGAACCACGAAATGCAGGAAGAGACCGAGCATGCCGACGCCATCCTGCGCCGCATCCTGATGCTGGAGGGCAAGCCCGACATGCGCCCGCACGCCTTCACGCCGGGCGACACCGTGCAGGAAATGCTGCGCAAGGATCTGGACACCGAATACAGCGTGCGCAAACACCTGAAGTCGGCCATCGCCCTGTGCGAGTCGCACCATGACTATGTGAGCCGCGACATGCTGCTGTCCCAGTTGCGCGACACCGAGGAAGACCATGCCTACTGGCTGGAAAAGCAGATCGGCCTAATCGACAAGGTGGGCCTGCAGAACTACCTGCAGACGCAATCCACCGGCTTGTAGTCAGGCGGGCACGTTGACCATGGTGGCCTGCATCAAGGCCACCAGTTTGTACTCCGGCCCCGCGCCGGCAAACGCGCGCACCTCACCGCTGCACACGGTGAGCATGCGCCCCGCGTTCTGCACCCGGCCCACGGCCACGAAGCGCTCGCCAATGGCGGGGCGCATGAAGTTGGTCTTGAACTCCGCCGTGACCACCTCGCAGCCGGGCGGCGAGCGGGTCAACGCCGCATAGCCGCAGGCGTTGTCCACGATGCTGGTAATGGCCCCCGCGTGCACGAAGCCCTGCTGCTGCGTCAGGTGCGGCGAGAACGGCAGCTCGATATGCACCTCGCCGTCGGCCACCAGCACCAGGCGCGCGCCCAGCGTAGTCATCAAGCCTTGGGCGGCGAAGCTGGCGGCAATGCGCTGGTGAAGTTCGTTCATGGATTGCTGCTCTTTGGTGTCATGTGAGGTTCAGCCCACCGTCCAGCAGCAGGATCTCGCCCGTCACGTAGTCGCTGGCCACCAGCATGGCGACGGCCTGGGCAATGTCCTGCGGCTTGGCCGCGCGGCGCATGGGCGAGCGTTCGCGCCACAGCGCCTGGGCGGCCGTCCAGTCGGCCGTCAGCGGCGTGTCCACCAGGCCCGGCGCCACGGCATTCACGCGGATGCGCGGTGCGAGCGAGAGCGCCAGCAGCCGCGTCATGTGGTTCAGCGCGGCCTTGGACGCCGCGTAGGGAATCGACGCGCCCTTGGGCCGCACGCCGGCATGCGAGCTGACGTTGACCACGCAGCCCGGCCGCCCGCGATCCGCCGCGCCCAGGGCCGCCTCGGCCTCGGCGATCAGTCGGAACGGGGCGACGACGTTGACCTCGTGCAGTTCCTGCCATATCTGCGGCGTGGCCGCGCGCAGGTCGCCGTGCGGCACGACACGGCTGATGCCGGCGTTGTTGACCAACACGTCGAGCCGGCCCCACAACGCCACCGCCTCGCGCACCAGGCGCACCCGATCCGCGTCCACGGCCAGATCCGCCTGGATGTAGGCCGCCCTGCCCAGCTCGGCGGCCATGGCCCGGCCAGTCTCCACCGAGCTCCTGGAATGCAAGACCACCGCGAACCCCTCGGTGGACAGGCGCCGCGCGATGGCCGCGCCTATGCCCGAGGTGGACCCCGTGACCAGCGCGACGGGAGTGGCGTTCAAGGCGATGCCGTTCAGTCGAGCAGCGACAGGTCGCGCACCGCGCCCGTGTCGGCGCTGGTCACGAGTTTTGCATAGGCCTTGAGCGCCGCCGAGACCTTGCGCGGGCGGGCCTTGGCCGGCTTCCAGCCCAAGGCAGCCTGCTCGGCGCGGCGGCGTGCCAGCTCCTCGTCGCTGACCAGCACGTTGATCGTGCGGTTGGGAATGTCGATGCGGATGCGGTCGCCGTTTTGCACCAGGCCGATGGCGCCGCCGGCCGCCGCCTCGGGCGAGCAGTGGCCGATGGACAGGCCCGAGGTGCCGCCCGAGAAGCGCCCGTCGGTCAGCAGCGCGCAGGCCTTGCCCAGGCCC
>JAFEES010000410.1 GCA_018240995.1 Pseudomonadota bacterium
GGTGCAGGTTGCCGTCGCCGGCGTGGAACACGTTGCAGCAGCGCAGGCCGTATTTTTTTTCCATTTGCTGGATGGCCAGCAGGATGTCGGCCAGGCGTTTCCTCGGGATGGTCGAATCCATGCACATGTAGTCGGGGCTGATGCGCCCGCTGGCCGGGAAGGCGTTCTTGCGCCCACTCCAAAAGCGCATGCGCTCGGCCTCGTCGCGGCTCACCGAGATGGCGGTGGCGCCCGCGCCGCGCAGCACCTCGCTCATGCGGGCTATTTCTTCCTCCACCTCCTCGGGCGTGCCGTCGCTCTCGCACAGCAAGATGGCCTCGGCCGTCAGGTCGTAGCCGGCCTTGACGAAGTCCTCCACCGCGGCCGTCATGGGCTTGTCCATCATCTCCAGGCCTGCGGGAATGATGCCGGCGGCGATCACCGCGGCCACGGCGTCGCCGGCCTTCCTTACGTCGTCGAAGCTGGCCATGATGCAGCGCGCCAGCATGGGGCTGGGAATGAGGCGCACGGTGACCTCCAGCGCCACGGCCAGCATGCCCTCGCTGCCTATCATGGCGGCCAGCAGGTCGTAGCCGGGGGCGTCCAGCGCCTGGCTGCCGAAGGTGATGGGCTCGCCCTGCATGGTGAAGCCGCGCACCGAGAGCACGTTGTGCACCGTCAGGCCGTATTTCAGGCAGTGCACGCCGCCCGAATTTTCGGCCACGTTGCCGCCTATGGTGCAGGCGATCTGGCTGCTGGGGTCGGGCGCGTAGTACAGGCCGTGGGGGGCTGCGGCCTCGCTGATGGCCAGGTTGCGCACGCCGCACTGCACGCGCGCCGTGCGGCTCACCGGGTCCACGGCCAGGATGCGGTTGAACTTGGCCAGCGACAGCGTCACGCCCATGGCGTGCGGCATGGCGCCGCCCGACAGGCCCGTGCCCGCGCCGCGTGCCACCACCGGCACCTGCAAGGCGTGGCAGGCCTTGAGCACGGCCTGCACCTGATCCTCGGTTTCGGGCAGGCAGACCACCAGCGGGCGCTGGCGGTAGGCCGTCAGGCCGTCGCACTCGTAGGGCGTGGTGTCCTCGGCCTGCCACAGCAGGGCATGTTGCGGCACGCAGGCCGACAGGGCGGCGACGACTTCGCGCTGGCGCGCCGCGCGCTCCGTGGATGTGGGGGTAAGGCTGCTGCTCATGGCGCAACTGTAGGGCAGGCGGCAAGCGGGCGGTGTGAGTTTTCTTGCAGCAGGGTGTGAGCGGCATTGCGTCGCACTACCATTATTGATAGCTGCACGCGCTTGTGGAGTATGGGCAGAAGCCTGATTCGGCTTGTAATGTGCCATGCCACTGAAAACCGGCGTAGCCGCTCAGGGGGACTCACCCCATCGTGCGGCGCAGCCAGTCGGCAAAGGCCGCGCATTCCCAGCGATCCATGGTGCCGGTGCGCCAGCACAGGTAGTGCGCGTAGGGGCTGGGCGCCAGGATGTCGAACAGGCGCACCAGCGTGCCCTGATCCAGCCAGGGCGCGGCCAGTTTCAGGCGCACCGGGGCCACGCCCATGCCGGCGGCGGCGGCGTCGCACATCAGGCCCACGTCGTTGAACTGCGAGCCCTCGCTGGGCTCGGGCCAGGCCAGGCCGGCAGCGGCGAACCAGGTGCGCCAGGGCTCCAGCGGGCTGCGCAGCAGGGGCAGGCCCTCCAGATCCTCGGGGCGCTCAAACGGGCCATGCTCGCGCACGAAGCCAGGCGAGGCCAGCGGGGTGAGCATGTCGCGTGCGATCTCCACATGCTCCATGTCGGCGTAGTGGCCGGGGCCGTAGCGCACCACCAGGTCCGCGTCCTCGGCCACCACGTCCAGCAGGGGGATGGACACCTGCAGCGCCAGGTCGATCTCGGGATAGGCCTCGGTGAACTGGCGCAGGCGCGGGATCAGTATGGAGCGCGCGAACGTTGGCGTGACGGCGATCTTCAGCCGCCGCCGGCCCGGGCTGGCGGCGTGGCCGGGCAGGCGCTGCAGGGCGGACAGGCCTTCGCGCACCTGGGCCAGGTAGCCGCTGCCCTCGGTGGTCAGCGAAAAGTCCGCGCGGCCAAACAGCCGCGTGCCCAGGATTTGCTCCAGCTGCTTGACGCGGTGGCTCACGGCGCTGGGCGTCACGCACAGCTCGTCGGCGGTCTGCGTCACGCTGCGCAGCCGCGCCAGCGCCTCGAAGGTCAGCAGGCACTGTATCGGCGGTATGCGCCTGGCGGCGCTGGCGTTCTAGCCTGTGGCCTTGGGGGGCCGGCGTCAGCGT
>JAFEES010000411.1 GCA_018240995.1 Pseudomonadota bacterium
TGAGGATATGGGTTGAAGGCGTGGCACCAGCGGGTTCAAACAATGCGCCCTCTTGCAAGACAACGGCCAGCTTGTGCTGCGCCCCAGCCAGCGACATCCGCTTGATGGCCGCATGCGTCAATGGCGCCTTCGGCAGCTGAAGAATGCGCGCCTGCAAGGACTCATTGGGCAAAGGGCGCAATGGCTCGATAGCTTGAGGCGCAGCATCGGGCGGCATCAAGGTCAGCGATCCGGCAGACTCAGCGCCATACCATGCCAGCAGGCCGAAAGCATCGGCGGCGTCCAGCCTGGCATCACCGGCCAACAGGGTGCGTTGGCCTTCCTCAGGCAGCAGATTGTCAAAGTACCACTGCACTGGGCGCTCACTCGCACCATCCAGCAAGGGCTCGGCGGCCAGCGGCAGGTGCGGGCTCAGCGCAAAAGCCTGCGGGTGATTCAACCAGCTTGCGGCGTATTGAAAACTCCACAGGCCTGCCACCTCCTGCAGGCTGCCAACTTCCTGCTGATTGATCAAGGCTCGCAGTGAGCGGCCATTCATGACAGCCCCTTGCTGCCCACGGCATCGAGATGTGCAGCCACGTCCTCCGGCACGTCCACCATGACGCGGATGCCCAAACCTTCCAGCACCTGAAAGAGCTTGCCCCACTGCACAGACTCACTGCCGCGTTCAACCTTGCCCAGGAAGTTTTCGCTCACGCCAATGCTACCGGCGGCATCATCCTGGCGGATTCCTTGCGCCTTGCGGCTGGCGCGCACTATCTTGCCCATGGCTGATCCACTGCTAATGGGTATGTTCATGATAAATCCTCACAAATGCGAGGATTTTGAACCACACAAGCGGGCTTGACAATGAATCCACTCGATCATGCGGATTTTTGCGTAAACAATCTCTTTTGCAATGGAATCCTTGCAATCATGAGGAATTTTGAGCAGACAACGCTGCTCGTTTCCTGCTCTCTACTCGTTTCTACGAAACTTGGAGAAATACAGCCACAGCCAACATCAAGCGTGCAAAACGCCTCGATCATCAGCCCAGCTTCTTGGCCAAATCTTCCGCTCGCGGATGGTAGTAACGCTTGAGCATGCGTAAGTCTCGATGCCCAGTCACTGCCGACAACTCCAGCACGTTGGACAACTTTTCTGCCAGCCTGGAAGCTGCCTCATGGCGGGTATCGTGAAAGTGAACGTCGCTCAGAAAGCCTGTTTGCGGCTTTCTACGGGCGGCTTTGCAGTCCGCCAAGTAGTCCTGCTGGGCTCGCTCAACAGCCCGCGTAAAACCCTTGCGCAGCGCCATCGCAGTCGTGGGAAATACCGATCCAGCCGGTTCAACAGGTTTTCCTCGTTCCGCCTTCGGGCGCGAAGGCAGCTCTTTCAGAATACTGACCGCCGTCGTGGACAGCGGCACAGTGCGCGCATCACCGTTCTTCGTGTCCGGTAGGTGCGCGGTGCGCCGTTTGAGATCGACGTTCTCCCATTGAAGGGCCAGCAACTCGCCCCTGCGCATCGCCGTTTCCAATGCCAGCCGCACCAGCGGCAGCAACCACGGATTGCGCGCCCCCTTGGTGAAGGTGCCATCCTGCTGGCGTTCTCCGCCGGTCAGTGCCGCCAACAGGTAGCTTTCCTCTTCAGACGAAAGCCGCCGATCCCGCGCACGCGCCTTTTCTGGCCGCTTCACCAGCGGAATCGGGTTCTCGACGTGGATGCCCCACTCTCGTCGCGCGTGGTTGAGCACCGTGGAAAGCACGTCGATTTCCCGATTGACGGTCCCCCCGGTCACCTCCTTGAGTCGGCGGTCGCGCCACTTGGCAACCTCCGTACTGGTAAGGGCTGTCATCTTCAGACCCACCAGCGCCGCATCACGCAAAAGCACGTCGATCTTCACGGACTCGATGGCCGCTGACTTCTTGCCTGGTGTTATCTCCTGCTGATAGCGCTTGAGGATCGCTGCAAGCGTGTTCTTCTCGGCCTCCCGCCGATCGATGAACCCCTTGGTTTCCAGTTCGCTCTCAACCGTACGAACCCACTTCTCAGCATCCTCCTTGTACGTGAAGGTACGAGACTGTTCCGGGAAGCCCTTGCGCCTCACCTTGGCTCGCCACTGGTACTCCCCGCGTTTTGTAATTTGCCCCATGTCGCATCTGCCTCACATCGTCGCCAATGGCCCAAGAATGGCCCAACAAATACTATCACGGGCATATATATCAGGTAAAAATGCAAAAAATTGATACGTTCGGGACGTAGAGGCCGGAGGTTCGAATCCTCT
>JAFEES010000412.1 GCA_018240995.1 Pseudomonadota bacterium
TGGCTGGCCGAATACCCCCAGGCCTGGCTGCTGGTGCCCCTGTGGCATGGCCAGGATCTGCTGGGGTTTGTGCTGCTGGCCAGTCCGCGCACCGCGGTGGAGGTCAATTGGGAGGTGATCGACCTGCTGAAGACGGCGGGGCGGCAGGCGGCCAGCATCCTGGCGCAAATGCAGGCCACCGAGGCGCTGCTCGAATCACGCAAGTTCGAGGCCTTCAGCCGCATGTCAGCCTTCGTGGTGCATGATTTGAAGAATATCGTTGCGCAGCTGTCGCTGATGGTGAAAAACGCCAAGCGGCTGCAGCACAACCCGGAGTTCCAGGCCGACATGCTGATGACCGTGGAAAACTCCCTGGAGCGCATGCGCCAGCTGATGCTGCAGTTGCGCGAGGGCGCGGCGTCGGGCGCGGCCGCCGTGGGCGTGGATCTGGGCAAGATCGCGGAGCGCCTGGCGGCCAACGCCCAGCGCCGGGGGCGGACGGTGGAGGTGGACGTTTCGTCACAGGTTTTTACCCGTGGACACGCCGATCGTTTGGAGCGCATCATCGGCCACCTGGTGCAAAACGCGCTTGAGGCCACCGACGGCGCGGCTCGCGTCTGGTTGCGGGTGGAGCGCCACGGCAGCCACGCGCGCGTGGAGGTGGGTGACGAGGGCCAGGGCATGACCGAAGAATTCGTGCAGACGCGCCTGTTCAAGCCGTTCCAGACCACCAAGGAAACCGGCATGGGCATTGGCACCTACGAAAGTTTTCAGTATGTGCAGGAGCTGGGGGGGAAGGTGTCGGTGGACAGCCAGGTTGGCAAGGGAACCGTGGTCGGCCTGCTGCTGCCGCTGATTGAGATCAGTCGTGATTCCGACTTGCACCTTTAGGAGAGGGATTGAATGAGCGCGGACAAATTGCAGCCCCTGTTGATCGTCGAGGACGACCTGGCACTGCAAAAGCAGATCAAGTGGTCGCTGGATGGTTACGAATCAGTCACCGCCAGCGAGCGCGAAAGCGCCATGGCGCAGCTGCGCCGGCACGCGCCGGCGGTGGTGACCATGGATCTGGGCCTGCCGCCGGATGCGGACTCGGTGTCCGAGGGCTTCAGGCTGCTGGAGCAGATACTGGCGGCGGCGCCCGACACCAAGGTCATCGTGCTGACCGGGCAAAACGGCCAGGCGAATGCACTCAAGGCCGTGGCCATGGGGGCCTATGACTTCCTGGCCAAGCCCTTCGAGCCCGAGGTGCTCAACCTGTGCGTGGAGCGGGCCTTCAGGATGCACGAGCTGCAAGCCGAGAACAAGCGCCTGCAGGCGCTGCAGACCCCGGACGCGATCTCGGGTCTGATCACCCGCGACCCGCAGATGCAGCGCGTGTGCCGCACCATAGAAAAGGTGGCCAACACCAACGCCTCGGTGATGCTGCTGGGCGAAAGCGGCACCGGCAAGGAGGTGCTGGCGCGCGGGCTGCACCAGCTGTCCAGCCGCAAGGATGGCGCCTTCGTGGCCATCAACTGCGCCGCGATCCCCGAAAACCTGCTGGAAAGCGAACTCTTCGGCTACGAAAAAGGCGCCTTCACCGGCGCCGCCAAGACCACGCCGGGCAAGATAGAAACCGCGCATGGCGGCACGCTCATGCTGGATGAAATTGGCGACATGCCATTGCCGCTCCAGGCCAAGCTGCTACGCTTTTTGCAAGAACGCGTGGTTGAGCGCGTGGGCGGCCGCCAGGGCATAGCCGTAGACGTGCGCGTGGTCTGCGCCACGCACCAGAACCTGGCGCAATGCATCAAGGACGGGCGTTTCCGCGAAGACCTGTACTACCGCCTGGCCGAAATCGTGATCGAGATCCCGCCGCTGCGCTCACGCGTGGGCGACGCGGCGCTGCTGGCGCATGCCTTCGTGCGCCGCTTTGCCCAGGAGCATGGGCGCAGCCTGAGCCTGGCCGACGATGCGCTGCGCGCCATCGAGTCCCATGCCTGGCCGGGCAATATCCGCGAGCTGGAAAACCGCATCAAGCGCGCCACCATCATGGCCGACGGCCAGCAGATCACGGCGCTTGACGTGGGTTTTGCCAGCGCCGAGGAGGTGGACAATGACCGTTCGCTGGACTTGCGCGTGGTGCGCGAGGCCGCCGAGCAGCGCGCCGTGCTGGCGGCGCTGGCGCGCGCCGATGGCACGGTTGCCAAGGCCGCCGAGCTGCTGGGCGTGAGCCGGCCCACGCTGTACGACCTGATGCACCGCCTGGGCCTCAAGCCCTGAAGAGTGACAATGCC
>JAFEES010000413.1 GCA_018240995.1 Pseudomonadota bacterium
GCATCAGGCCGCCGGCAATGCAGGCGCCCTGCACCATGGCGATGGTGGGCTTGGGGATATCGTGCCAGCGCCGGCACATGCCCAGATACACCTCCTGCTCGCGGGCATACAGCTGCTCGGCGCCCGGCTTGTTGGTGTGGTCCCACCACAGGTGCTTGCGCTCGAAGGGTTTGTTGATGTCGCGCCCCGGCGTGCCTATGTCGTGCCCGGCACTGAAATGCTTGCCCGTGCCGCGCAGCACGATGACCTTGACCGCGTCGTCGCTCACGGCGCGCTCGAAGGCCGCGTCCAGCGCGTAGGTCATCTGCGAATTCTGCGCGTTGTTGAAGTCCGGGCGGTTCATGGTGACGGTGGCAATGCCGTCGGCCACTGCGTACAGCACGGGCTGGTCGGTCTCGTAGACCGAGTTGTCTTCGCGCTGCACCAGCGCGTCGCCGGGGTGGTTGTGGTTCATGGCATCAGGCTCCGAGTACGCTGGCGCGCAGGTTGTGGGGATCGAGCTCGGCCAGCAGCGCCAGCTGCTCGGGCGTGGGGTCGGCCGTGGTGGGTACCTGCTCGGGCACATGCACGGCAAAGCCCGTGGCCTCCTGCACCTGCGCCGCCGTCACGCCGGGGTGCAGCGACACTAGGCGCGCCTGGTGCTCGGGGCCGCCAAAATCCAGCACGCACAGGTTGGTGAAGATGAAGCGTATGTCGGCCACCTCGTCCAGCGTCCAGCCCTGGGCCAGGCGCGCCGGGTTGTAGCCCACCGAGGCCACCATGTCCACCTCGCCCGCGACGAACACCTTGGGGCTGTGATTGGGCACGAAGAAGGAATTGGCGTGGTTGATGGAGTTGCCCGGGAAACCGCGCACGCCCAGCATCATGGATTTGGGTTTGGCGTAGTCGCTGCCGACCATGGAGATATTGCCCTGGCCAAAGCGATCCACCTGGGTGGGCCCGACCATGGCGTGGCGCTTGCCGCCCCAGACGTTGTCGAAGATGCGCGCAAAGCCCATGTGGCTCTCGCGCTGTACTTGATAGCCGCCGCGCGGGCCAATCGGCACGGGTTGCTGCACGATCCAGGCCTCGGAGTCGGTCATCATCAGGTCGCGGTTGATGCTGGCCATGCACAGTGAGGCGGCCAGGCGCGGCACGATGCCGATGCCGGTGGCCAGCACCTCGCCATCGTCCTTCCAGGCCTGCGCGGCGGCGCAGATGATGCGGTCAACCAGGGCGATATCAGTCATTGTGTGTCCCTTCAAAACACCGGCAGGGGGAGTTTGGCAATGGCATCGGGGCCACCCACGCGCTCCAGGTACTGTTCCTGGCTGCAGTGCACGTAGCGCTCGGCGTACTGCTGCCAGCCGCCGGCCTCCTTGGCGCTGGCGGCGTATTCCTTGAAATGCTTGGCGTCGAAACCATACAGCGGGGCGCAGGAGCTGGGGTGGGCGCCGTAGGGCAGGTGCACCACGCCGGTGGTTTCCGAGCGTTCCCAGTGCACGTAGCGCGCCTCCTCGCCTTGGGCGAAATGGCTGCTGTCCACCAGTTCGTCGCAGCTGACGAAGGTGTGTTTCGCGGCGCGCGCGAACAGGTCGTCCATGTACAGGTCGGGGCCCTTGACCTGGCACACGCCGCGCGCGTCGGCGCGATCCACATGCAGCAGGGCCACGTCCAGCGGCAGGGCGGGCATGGCCACCCACTGCTTCTTGTCGTAGGGCGAGTGAATCAGCTTGATGTCCGGGTTGTGCCTGAGCACGTCGGTACCCAGGCCCAGGCGCGTGGGAATGAAGGGCACGCGCATGGCGGCCGCCTTCAGGCCCAGCATGAACATGCCTTCGTCGATCTCCATCACCTCCAGCGCGCCGCTCTGGCGCGCCTGGCGGAAGTAGGGCTCCAGCGGAATGAAGTCCAGCGAGACGAAGGCGAAGATCAGCTTCTTGACCTTGCCGGCGGCGCACAGCATGCCGACATCGGCACCGCCATAGGCCACTACCGTGAAATCCTTGGCGGGGCTGCGCAGCAGCTCGCGCACCAGGGCCATGGGCTTGCGCCGCGGGCCCCAGCCGCCAATGCCGACGGTCATGCCGTCCTTGATGTGTGCGACCGCCTGGGCCGCGCTCATGAGTTTGTTGGCCATGGTGATTACGCCTCCTTGTCCAGCAGTTGTTGTTGCGACACGCTGAAGTCATGCCCCCAGAGGCTGACGCGCGTGAATTCATGGGCGATATGCTCGTTCCAGTCGAGCACCGCGCC
>JAFEES010000414.1 GCA_018240995.1 Pseudomonadota bacterium
GCGGCGTCATTGATGCCGCTGGCGTTGCCGGCGGTGACGGTGCCGTTCTCCTTCAGGAACACGGCCTTCATCTTCTGGAAGTCTTCGAGCTTGGCGCCGGGGCGGAAATGCTCGTCCTTGTCGAATGCCACCTCGCCCTTGCGGCTCTTGAGCATCACCGGGACGATCTGATCCTTGAAGCGGCCCTCGGCCCAGGCCTTCTCGGCGCGGTGGTGGCTTTCCAGCGCCAGCGCGTCCTGCGCCTCGCGCGTGATGCCGTGCTCGGCGGCCACGTTCTCGGCGGTGAAGCCGAAATGCTTGAACAGCACGCCCGCCGGGGCCGATTCGCCGTAGCAGTCGATGCCGACCACGGCGGCGCAGCCGTATTTCCACCAGCCGTCGGTCACGCCCATTTCAACGGCGATGCGCGGCAGGCCCGCGGGCAGCACCAGCTTTTTGTACTTGACGTCCTCGCGGTCGAAGGTGGTGGTGCTGGGCATGGAGACCACGCGCACGGCGATCTTTTTCTCGGCCAGCAGCTTCTGCGCGGCCACGGCCAGCTGCACCTCGGAGCCGGTGGCGATGATGACGGCCTGGGCCTTTTTCTTCAGGCCGATGTCCTTGGGCTCGGACAGGATGTAGGCGCCGCGCGAGATGTCGCCCAGGTCGTTCTTGGCAAGGTAGGGCAGGTTCTGGCGGCTTAGCAGCAGGGCCGTGGGCTTGTCGCGGTTGGACAGGGCCACGCTCCAGGCCACGGCGGTCTCGGCCGTGTCGGCCGGGCGCCAGACGTCCAGGTTCGGTATCAGGCGCAGGCTGGCCGCATGCTCGATGGACTGGTGCGTGGGGCCGTCCTCGCCCAGGCCGATGGAGTCGTGCGTGAAGACATGCACCACGCGCTGCTTCATCAGCGCCGCCATGCGGATGGCGTTGCGGCTGTAGTCGCTAAAAGTCAGGAAGGTGCCGCCGTAGGGGATGAAGCCGCCGTGCAGCGCCAGGCCGTTCATGATGGCCGCCATGCCGAACTCGCGCACGCCGTAGTTGATGTGGCGTCCGCCCAGCTTCACGGTTTGCTCGCCCAGCGCCACCTCGGCCTGCACCACTTCGCCGGCCTCGTCGAAGCGCAGCGCGGGCGTGCTCTTGGTGTTGGTGAGGTTGGAGCCGGTCAGGTCGGCGCTGCCGCCCAGCAGCTCGGGCAGCGCAGCGGTGAAGGCCTCCAGCGCCAGCTGGCTGGCCTTGCGGCTGGCCACGGTCTGGGCCGCGGTGTGGGCGTGGACCACGGCGTCCACGGCGGTCTGGGCGAAATGCTTGGGCAGGTCGCCGGCCATGCGGCGCGTGAGCTCGGCCGCCAGCTCGGGGTAGGCGGCGGCGTAGGCGTCAAAGCGCTGGCGCCATTCGCCCTCGGCGGCGGCGCCGGCGTCGCGCGCGCTCCAGTCGGCATAGATCTCGGCCGGAATCTCGAACGGCGCGTGGCTCCAGCCTATGGCGTTGCGCGTCAGCGTGATTTCGTCGGCACCCAGCGGCTCGCCGTGGGCCTTGGCGGTATTGGCGCGGTTGGGCGAGCCCTGGCCGATCGCCGTCTTGCAGACGATGAAGCTGGGCTTGTCGCGGCTGTCCTTGGCCAGGCGGATGGCGTCGGCCACGGCGCCAGCGTCATGGCCGTCCACCGGGCCAATGACGTTCCAGCCGCAGGCGCGCAGGCGCGCGGGCGTGTCGTCAACGAACCAGGGCGCGACCTGGCCGTCGATGCTGATGCCGTTGTCGTCGTACAGCGCGATCAGCTTGTTGAGCTTCCAGGCGCCGGCCAGGCCAATCGCCTCGTGGCTGATGCCCTCCATCAGGCAGCCGTCGCCCAGGAACACGTAGGTGTGGTGGTCCACCACCTGGTGGCCGTCACGGTTGAATTCCTTGGCCAGCAGCTTTTCGGCCAGCGCAAAGCCCACGGCATTCGTGATGCCCTGGCCCAGCGGGCCGGTGGTGGTTTCCACGCCGGGGGTCAGGCCATGCTCGGGGTGGCCGGGGGTCTTGCTGTGCAGCTGGCGGAAGTTCTTCAGCTCCTGCATCGGCAGGTCATAGCCCGTCAGGTGCAACAGCGCGTACAGCACCATGGAGGCGTGGCCGTTGGACAGCACGAAGCGGTCGCGATCCAGCCACTGCGGGTTGGCGGGGTTGTGCTTCAGGTGCTGGCCCCACAGCGCCACGGCCATGTCGGCCATGCCCATGGGGGCGCCGGGGTGGCC
>JAFEES010000415.1 GCA_018240995.1 Pseudomonadota bacterium
CATCGAGTGCTTCGACATCTCGCACACCGCGGGCGAGGCCACGCAGGCCTCGTGCGTGGTGTTCCAGCACCACAAGATGCAAAGCAGCGAATACCGCCGCTTCAACATCGAGGGCATCACCGGCGGCGACGACTATGCCGCCATGCGCCAGGTGCTCACGCGGCGTTACAGCAAGGTGGCCGAGGCGCAGCGCGAGGCCGGCGGGGCCGAGGTGTCCAATGCGCGCGTGCGCCTGCCGGATCTGGTGCTGGTCGATGGCGGCAAGGGACAGGTGAGCATGGCGCGCGAGGTGTTCACCGAACTGGGCCTGGATATCGCGCGCATCGTCGGCGTGGAAAAGGGCGAGGGCCGCAAAGTCGGCCTGGAGGAGCTGGTGTTTGCCGATGGCCGCGACAAGGTCTACCTGGGGCGCGACTCCGCCGCGCTGATGCTGGTGGCGCAGATCCGCGACGAGGCGCACCGCTTTGCCATCACCGGCATGCGCGCGGCGCGTGCCAAGGTGCGCGTGGGTGGCAGCCGGCTGGAGGACATCCCCGGCGTGGGGCCCAAGAAGCGCGCACGCCTGCTACAGCGCTTTGGCGGTGTGCGCGGCGTGGCCGACGCCAGTGTGGAAGACCTGGCCACGGTGGACGGCATATCCCACGGCCTGGCCGAGGAAATCTACCGCGCCCTGCGTTGAGCGGGCCCACAGCCGCAGCCACGATCGGGCATGGCGATGCATGCCACAATCGCTACCCATGTTCTTCACCATTCCCACGATCATGACCTGGACGCGCATCGTCGCGATACCTTTGATCGTGGGCGTGTTCTATGCGCCGCTTGAGCCGGCCACGCGCAATCTCATCGCCACGGTGATGTTCATGGTGTTCGCGGCCACCGACTGGCTGGATGGTTTTCTGGCGCGCAAGCTCAACCAAACATCAGCCTTTGGTGCTTTTCTGGATCCGGTGGCAGACAAGTTCCTGGTCTGCGCGTCGCTGCTGGTGCTGGTGCACATGCAGCGTGCCGACGTATTCGTGGCATTGATCATCATCGGCCGCGAGATCGCCATCAGCGCCCTGCGCGAGTGGATGGCCCAGATCGGTGCCAGCAAGAGCGTGGCGGTGCACATGCTGGGCAAGCTCAAGACCACGGTGCAGATGGTGGCCATCCCGTTGCTGCTCTATGACGGGCGCCTGTTTGGCATCATCGATACCAGCGTCTGGGGCACCTGGCTGATCTGGCTTGCGGCCGTGCTGACGGTCTGGTCCATGGTGTACTACCTGCAAAAGGCCCTGCCCGAAATACGCGCGCGCGTAGCCAAATAATCCCTGGGTGCCCCTGGCCAGCCGACAAAGGGTGTTTGTCAATACGGAATCGGCCTAGCTCCAGCGTTTGCGAGACAAAACACGCTGCAAGGCGCGGGAGACGGTGCAAATGCGTCTAGAATTCGCCCCCATGCTGTCGCCTGGGCGGTACGTCTTATTGACACCGCGCGGCGCGATGGTTTTAAACTGCCACGGCAACTCCCATCGTTGTTGCAGCAACTTCCAGGTTTGCATGTCCAAGGCTGTGCGCCACCGACGCAAAGCTGTGAAGCACAGATTTGCATAAGACATCCACCCACTCATATTCCGAGAGGCTTGTTGTGAATAAAACCGAACTGATTGAGCACATTGCCAACAACGCAGACATTTCCAAGGCCGCCGCAGCGCGCGCGCTGGAGTCCACGATCGATGCGGTCAAGAAAACCTTGAAGAAAGGCGGTACGGTGTCTCTGGTCGGTTTTGGCACCTTTGCCGTGGGCAAGCGTGCTGCGCGTACCGGGCGCAATCCCC
Organism: Pseudomonadota bacterium; assembly: GCA_018240995.1. GTDB lineage: Bacteria > Pseudomonadota > Gammaproteobacteria > Burkholderiales > Burkholderiaceae_C > Alicycliphilus. Next base: position 1,818 of record JAFEES010000415.1, read on the forward strand.
GTACCGGCGCCACGATCAAGATCAAGGCCGCCAAGGTGCCGAAGTTCCGTCCGGGCAAGGCATTGAAGGACGCACTGAATTGAGTTTGAAAATTCGGGGGTGCTTAGCTCAGTTGGTAGAGCGGCGCCCTTACAAGGCGTAGGTCAGCGGTTCGACCCCGTTAGCACCCACCAACCCCCCAAGAAAAAAGCACCTGGCGGCAGCGCCAGGTGCTTTTTTCTTGGGTGCGCCCAGCATGGGCGCCAGGCTGCTGACGCGGCTTGCGACGAACGGGTCTGCTACAAAGCCTTGACCAGCTCCGGCACGGCCGCGAACAGATCCTCCTCCAGCCCATAATCGGCCACGGAGAAGATGGGCGCCTCGGGATCCTTGTTGATGGCCA
>JAFEES010000416.1 GCA_018240995.1 Pseudomonadota bacterium
AACGACGATGGGGGGTGTTTTGGCGTGCCAAGCGGGCATGGGGGATTGCCTCTCACCCTCGTCAGTCCTTGTAGCCCGGGTCCAGGCGGTCAAGCTTGCGCAACAGCGCCGGCCAGGCCAGACCCGAGCCCTTGCCCTTCGTCGCGCCGCGTGCCTGGGCGCGCGCGGTGGACACGATGGCTTCGGGAATCATGGTCAGCGCCGAGCCGCCCGACTGCGCCAGGATCTGGATCTGGCAGGCGCGCTCCAGGGTGTACATGGCCATGAAGGCATCGGCCACGCTGCGCCCACAGGTGAGCAGTCCGTGGTTGCGCAGGATCATCTGGTTGCTGGCGCCCAGGTCGGCCACCAGGCGCGGCTTCTCGTCGTCGCGCAGGGCCACGCCCTCGTAGTCGTGATAGGCCAGTTGCGCCAGCGGGAAGATGGACTGCTGCGATATCGGCAGCAGCCCGCCCCGCTGGGCCGAAACGGCCACGCCATGCCGGGTGTGCGTGTGCAGCACGCAATGCACGTCGGGCCGCCCCTCGTGGATGGCGCTGTGGATCACAAAGCCGGCCGGGTTCACGTCGTAGGGCGTGGGCATCAGCGGCTCGCCGGCATGATCGACCTTGACCAGGCTGGAGGCCGTGATCTCCTCGAACAGCATGCCGTAGGGGTTGATCAGGAACTGCCCGGCCTGGCCCGGCACGCGCGCCGAGATATGCGTGTAGACCAGATCGTCCCAGCCGAAATGGGCCACCAGCCGGTAGGCCGCGGCCAGCTCCACGCGCGCCTGCCACTCCTCGGCGTTCACCTTGCGCCGCACCTCGGTCATTGCTGCGTCGTTGTGCATGTCAACACTCCGGGTCAACGGGCTTACTTGGCGGCCAGGCCCAGGCGCTCGATCAGCGCCTTGTCCTTGGCAAACGCCTCCTTGGCCCACTGGGCATAGTCGGCGCTGGAGCGGTACCAGACCTCCTGGTTGAGCTGCTCCATCAGCTCCAGGTTGCGCGGGTCTTCGATGGCCTTCTTGAAGGCATCGTGCAGCTTCTGCACCACGGCCGGATCCATGCCCTTGGGGCCGGCGATGCCATAGGGCGAGGTGGAGACCACGCCATAGCCCAGTTCCTTGGCCGTGGGCACGTCGGGCCAGCGCTTGGTGCGCTTGTCGCCAAAGGTCAGCAACAGCCGCATCTGGCCGCTCTCCACATACCTATCCCAGCCCGAGGCATCGCTTTGCGCCGACACATGGCCGCCCAGCACGGCCTGCTGCAGGTCGGCGTTGCCCTTGAACGGGATGTGGTTGAGCTTCACCTTGGCGTTCTCGGCCAGCTCCTCCATCAGCAGGTGCGGCGAGGTGCCCGCGCCGGTGGAGCCGTAGTCCACGGCACCGGGGTTCTTGCGTGCGGCGGCAATGTATTCGTTGAAGCTCTTGTAGGGCGAGTCGCTGCGCACCGTGAAGCCGAAGAGGTAGCCCGAGACGCCGACGATGTAGCTGAAGTCAGTGATCGGGTTCCAGGCCACCTTCTGCATGTACGGCATGCGGAACATGGACAGCGGGAACTGCGTGATGGTGTAGCCGTCGGGCTTGGCCGTGCGCGCCATGGTGCCCGGGCCCAGCGTGCCGCCGGCGCCGGGCCGGTTGTCCACCACCACGGGCTGGCCCAGGTGCTTGCCGGCGATCTCGGCCAGCGTGCGCATGTGGCGGTCGGTGGAGCCGCCGGCCGGGAAGGGCACGATCAGCGTGATGGGCTTGCTCGGGAAGTCCTGCGCCTGGGCCCAGGCGGGCAGGCCGGTGGCGGCCAGTGTGGCGGCCGCCAGGGCCAGCCAGTGGCGGCGGGCGAATGTGTGTTGCATGCTTGTCTCCTCGGGTTGTAATAAAGGAAAAGGCCGGCCCCCTCGGGGAGCCGGCCCCCTGGTGCTGAATCAGAGCGCCTTGACCAGCTCCGGCACGGCCGCGAACAGGTCTGCCTCCAGCCCATAGTCGGCCACGGAGAAGATGGGCGCCTCGGGGTCCTTGTTGATGGCCACGATGACCTTGCTGTCCTTCATGCCCGCCAGGTGCTGGATGGCGCCCGAGATGCCGCAGGCGATGTACAGCTGCGGCGCGACGATCTTGCCCGTCTGGCCCACCTGCAGGTCGTTCGGGGCATAGCCCGCGTCCACCGCCGCGCGCGATGCGCCAATGGCCGCGCCCAGCTTGTCG
>JAFEES010000417.1 GCA_018240995.1 Pseudomonadota bacterium
CGCGGCGAGGCCGTGGTCGGCGTTGACAACCTCAACGCCTACTACGACGTGAACCTGAAGCAGGCACGCCTGCTACAGCTGCAGCAGCAGACGGGCTTTGACTTCGAACCAATCGACGTCGCCGATCGCGACGCCCTGCGCACGCTGTTCGCACGCGTGCGCCCCACGCGCGTGCTGCACCTGGCGGCGCAGGCGGGTGTGCGCCACTCCATCGACGCGCCTGACGACTACACCGACGCCAACCTGCTGGGCTTTGCCAACATCCTGCAGGGCTGCCGTGCGCAGCAGGTGCGGCACCTGGTGTTTGCCAGCAGCTCCAGCGTCTACGGCGGCAACGCCAAGCTGCCGTTTTCCGAGCGCGATGCTGTGGATCACCCCATCAGCTACTACGCCGCCACCAAGAAGGCCAACGAGGTCATGGCGCATGCCTATGCCCACCTGTATGGCATGCCCACCACGGGGCTGCGCTTCTTCACCGTCTACGGCCCCTGGGGCAGGCCGGACATGGCGCTGTTCAAGTTCACGCGCGCCATGCTGGCGGGCGAGGCCATCGACGTCTATGGCCAGGGCCGGCTGGTGCGCGACTTCACCTATATCGACGACATCGTGCAAGGCGTGCTGCGCGTGCTGGACAAGCCGGCCACGCCCGATGCAGCCTACAACCCTCTAGCCCCCCACCCGGGCAGCAGCGCGGCGCCCTATCGCATCTTCAACATCGGCAACAACGCGCCCACGCTGCTGCTGGACTACATCAGCGCACTCGAATCGGCCCTGGGCATAACGGCGCACAAGCGCCTGCTGCCCATACAGCCCGGCGACATGCACAGCACCGCGGCAGACACCACGGCGCTGGCCGCCTGGATTGGCTTCACACCGGCCACGCCGGTACACCAGGGCGTGGCCCATTTCGTGGATTGGTACAAGGGGTTCTACACATCATGAAGGTCACGATTTTCGGCACCGGCTATGTCGGCCTGGTGCAAGGCGCGGTACTGGCCGACGTGGGCCACGACGTTGTCTGCGTGGACGTGGACGCGGCCAAGGTGGCGGCGCTGCAAGAGGGCCAGATTCCCATTCACGAACCCGGGCTTGCGCCCATGGTGCAGGCCAACCAGGCCGCCGCGCGCCTGCGCTTCACCACCGACGCCGCGCAGGGCGTGGCACATGGCGAGCTGATCTTCCTGGCCGTGGGCACGCCGCCGGGCGAGGACGGCAGCGCCGACCTGCAGCATGTACTGGCCGTGGCACGCACCATCGCCCGGCATATGGCGACACCCAAAATCATCGTCAACAAGTCCACGGTACCGGTGGGCACGGCAGACCAGGTGACGCGCGCCATGCATGCCGTGCTGGCCGAACGTGGCTCGGAGGTTGCCTTCGAAGTCGTCTCCAACCCCGAGTTCCTCAAGCAGGGCGCGGCCGTGGCCGATTGCATGCGGCCCGACCGCATCATCATCGGCACCGCAAGCAGCATGGCCGAGCGCCAGCTGCGCGAGCTGTACGCCCCCTTCAACCGCAACCACGACCGCATGGTGGTGATGGACGTGAGGAGCGCCGAGCTGACCAAGTACGCAGCCAACGCCATGCTGGCCACCAAGATCAGCTTCATCAACGAGATCGCCGGCCTGGCCGAGCGCCTGGGCGCCGACATCGAGGCCGTGCGCCGCGGCATTGGCAGCGATCCGCGCATCGGCTACAGCTTCATCTACCCCGGCGCGGGCTATGGCGGCAGCTGCTTTCCGAAAGACGTGAAGGCCCTGATCCACACCGCCCAGGCCGCCGGCTTCACCCCCGAGCTGCTGCAGGCCGTGGAACGGCGCAACGACGCGCAGCGCGAAGTGCTGGGCCAACGCGTCATCGCACACTACGGCGGCAGCCTGCAGGGCAAGACCATCGCCGTCTGGGGCCTGGCCTTCAAGCCCGAGACCGACGACATGCGCGAGGCCCCCAGCCGCTACCTGCTGCAGGCCCTGTGGGCCGCGGGCGCGCGGGTGCGCGCACATGACCCGGCGGCAATGGCCGAGGCGCGGCGCATCTTCGGCGAGCGCGCCGACCTAACCCTGTGCGCCAGCCCCACCGAGGCACTGCAAGGCGCCAACGCCCTGGTCATAGTCACCGAGTGGAAGATCTTCCGCGTGCCCGACTTCGAACAGATGGCGCAGCTGCTCAAGGATCGCATGCTC